>CAYZAF010000278.1:0-4967 GCA_964476435.1 uncultured Syntrophaceae bacterium | reverse complement strand
TGGAGGGCGTCATGGGGCTCTACGACGGGGACCTGAGCACCGCGAGGCTCGCGCGCGTCCTCGACATCCCCGTTATCCTCGTGGTTGATGCCTTCGGCATGGCTGAAAGCGCAGGGCCAATGGTGAAGGGGTTCAAGGATTGGGCACTATCAGGCGGACACGGGGGCATGGCGCTGGGGGGCGTCATCTTCAACCGCGTTGCATCGCCTGCCCACTTTGAGAGGCTGAAGCGGAGCGTCGAGCACGTGCCTGTCCTCGGTTATCTGCCAAGGGACTTGAGCTTCGATATCCCTCACAGGCACCTCGGCCTCGTGGTCGCGGAGGAGAACCCTGTTTCCGCCCATGACCTCAAGAGCCTCGCCGAGAGCGTTCTTGCGCATGTGGACATCGATAGGCTCCTCAGCATCGCTGCCTCCCCTGCCCCTTCCTTGGATGGCGCGCCCGGCCTTCCTGAAGCCCCCGAGGGCCCGAGCGCGCAGGTCGTGCGCATCGCCGTGGCCCTGGACAAAGCTTTCTGCTTCTACTACCAGGATAACCTGGACCTCCTCAAGGAGTCGGGTGGGGAGATCGTCTTCTTCAGCCCCCTTGCAGATGCGCGCCTTCCTGAAAATGTCGACGGAGTATATATCGGGGGCGGCTACCCCGAGCTGCACGCTGCCGCGCTCTCCGCCAACAGGTCCATGCGCGCCTCCCTCAGGGAATGGGCCGAGGCCGGCGGATTGCTCTACGGCGAGTGCGGCGGCCTCATGTATCTCTGCCGCTCCCTGGCCGACTTCGAGGGCCGGACCTTCGAAATGGCAGGAGTCTTCCCCTTCCATACGATCATGACGGACACGAGGGCGGCCCTAGGGTACCGTGAGGTATCCTTCTTTAGCGACTGTATGCTCGGCCTGAAGGGCGCAAGAGCCAGGGGACACGAGTTTCACTATTCGAAAATAGCGGATGCCCCGGAAGGCGGATCGAGTGCCGCTTATAGGGCAGCAGACGGCCGGGGGGCTCCCCTCGGTGCGGAAGGCTACCGATACAAAGGGGTGCTCGGGAGCTACGTGCACCTCCATTTCGGCAGCAACCCCGCCATTGCCGCAAGATTCGTCGCATGGGCACTTAAAGCGCGCGAGAGACAATCCGTCCGCAGCGCCTCTAGGCCTACTATAAGGAGAGCAAGAAGAGAATCATGGAAAGGATCATCCTCATAGGGCACGGCAGCCCCAAGAAAGAGGCGAATAGCGTGGAGATCATGGCAGGCCTCCTCCACCGGGCCATCCATCCCGACTGTGCGGACAAGTGCGTCAAGGCTGCCTACATGCAGTTTGTCGGGCCGGACCTTGCTGCGGCCGTAGACGCGTGCGTCAGGGAGGGCGCGGATAGAATCATCGTCCATCCCTTCTTCCTCTATGCAGGCGTGCACGTGAGCAGGGACATACCGGAGATGATCGAGGAGGCGCAAAGACGACACCCGCAAGTGACCTTCGTTTACACCGAGCCCCTCGGCGTCCATGAGGGTCTCGTAGGGATCATCCTCGAAAGGATCAACGGAGAGAAGTTTTCTTCTTCCAGAGACATAGAGAAAGAGAGCTTCGAGATCATCTCCGGAGAGGCAGACTTCTCCGACGTGCCGGAAGACCGGCTGCCTATCGTCAAAAGGGTCATCCATGCCACGGCTGACTTCGAATTTAAGGAGAGCCTCGTCTTCCATCCCCACGCGGTGAGGACCGGCCTTTCGGCAATCAAGGCAGGACGGGACATCCTCACGGATGTGGAAATGGTGAGAGCTGGCATAAACAAGGGGCTCCTCGCCAGATGGGGGGGAAAGGTCATCTGCGCAATCCGGCCTTCCGATGAAGGCCGGAGAAAGGCAGATGGCGGGACGAGGGCAGAGGCAGGGGTCGAGGAGGTCTTGAGGGCCGCAAACAATGTCGGCATCATCGCTGTCGGCAATGCGCCCACGGCCCTCCTGAAGGTGATCGACCTCTTCGCAAAGGGGCTCTCGCCTTCGCCCATACCGCTCGTCATAGGGGTGCCTGTGGGATTCGTAAAGGCCCTGGAGTCGAAAGCCCTTCTCGCGGCCCAAGGGTTCCCCTTCATCACGAACTTGAGCAGGAAGGGCGGCACTCCTGCTGCAGTGGCCATCGTGAACGCCCTACTCAAGATGGCGGCAGAGGAGGAAGAACGATGAAACGTCCGGAAGCGAAACCATTGATAATACTGCTCCTCGCTGCAGGGGGCGGCCTCGCTTTTGCCACCCCTGCCCATGCCATGCACATCTCAGAGGGCATACTCCCCTTGGGCTGGTGCATCTTCTGGTTCTGCGTTGCCGCGCCTTTCGTGGCAATAGGCTTGGGGCAGCTGAAGCGCACTGCCGCCAGAGACCTCGCCTTCAAGCCCCTCGTAGGCCTCATGGCAGCGGCGGTCTTCATCATCTCGTGCATCCCCATCCCTGTGCCCACCGCGGGTACGTGCTCCCACCCTTGCGGCACTGCCATGTCAGCCATTCTGCTCGGTCCTTTCATCAGCGTCCTCGTGGCCTCTGTGGCGCTCCTCATCCAGGCGCTCTTCCTCGCCCACGGGGGATTATCGACGCTGGGCGCGAATATCGTCTCCATGGGGGTGATGGGCTCCTTTTCCGGGTTTGTCGTCTTCAGAGGCCTCAGGATGGCCAAAGCGAGCCTTCCGGTCTCCGGTTTCTTCGCCGGCCTTCTCGCAGACTGGGTCACCTACCTGGGGACATCGATCATCCTCGCTTCGGCCCTCAAGGGCAGTGACGCCTTTCTTCCCCTTGCAACGAAAATAGCGATTGCCTTCATCCCCACGCAGCTCCCTTTGGGCATACTGGAAGGGGCCATGACCGCCGGCATGGTGGCGCTCCTTCACAAGAAAAGGCCTGATTTGCTCGTAAAAATGAGGGTGATCAGGGCCGCGGAGGTGGCCTCGCCATGAAGATACGAGGTAACAGCCTATTATGCCTGCTCGCTGCCTGGTCGCTCCTCTGCGCAATCCTTCTGGCTTTCCCCTGCGCACCCCTTCTTGCTTCCGAAGGGAAGGCAAAGTGGCAGGGCGTCGACGAGTCGGTGGTCGAGAAGGTGGCCCGCGACCACGGCAGGGAGGCGCACACCCCCCTCATCAACACTGACCAGGGGGACCTCCTCCTCTTTGTTTTCCTCTTGGCAGGGGCTGTGGGAGGGTTTGCGGCGGGGTACTACTGGAAAAGCCTCATGGGCCGGCAAGAGGCGCGGGTCCCCGAGGAGGAGCCATAGGCATGCACGTCTTTTTCAGCGAGGCGAGCAATAACCATTTCCTCACGAGAATCGATGCAAGGGTGAAGCTCTACTCAGGCCTGGCCCTGCTCGTTATGGTGCTCACGTACAGGGGCTGGCTCTTCCCCCTCTTCGTGGCAATCCTTGCCCTATCGTTCTGTCTGGCCATGGGTACGCCCGTCAAGAGGCTCCTCGTGAGGTTCTCCGAGCCTGCCTTCATCGCTTTTGTGCTCATCCTGCTCAAACTTTTCTTCACCGGCAAAGAGGTGATCTGGACCATCCATCTCTTCGGCGCCCATTTGTCAGCCCATAGGGACGGTCTCATGGACGGCCTCTTCATCGCGTGCAGGATAATGAGCGGCGTCTCCCTCATTGCCCTCCTCTCCTCCTCCACCCTCTTCGTCGACTTCCTCGGGGCCCTTACCTGGATGCGCGTTCCCAAGGGTATAGTAGAGATATCGATCTTCGCGTACCGGTACATCTTTCTTCTCCTCGACGATGCGTCGGTGATCTACAGCGCCCAGAAGAACCGCCTCGGCTATTCCAGCCTGCGGCGGGGCCTAAGCTCCTTCGGCGTGCTGGCAGGCTCCCTCACGGTGAAGGCCTTCGACAATAGCCAGCACGCTGCCCTGGCCATGGTGCAGCGCGGCTACGACGGGAGAATTCCCCTTATTGCGGCAAAGCCCCTGAGGGCTTCCCACGTGGCTGCCTCCATGCTCTTCGTCCTTCTCATGGGATTAATATGGAAGATTTAGCGAGGTACAGAGTCGCCATTCTCTCCTTTGCCTACCCGGACGGCTATGTTGCCATGCGCGACATCAAGCTCGATGTGATGAACGGGGAATTCATTGGCATTCTCGGCTCGAACGGCTCGGGAAAGACGACCCTCCTCAAGATAATGGACGGCCTCCTGAGAGACTTCAAAGGCGTTGTCTCCCTGGACGGGGCGGACATCAGGAAGCTAATCCCAAAGGAGATCTACCGCAAGGTTGGCCTCATCTTCCAGAATCCCGACGACCAGCTCTTTGCCTCTACGGTCGGCGAGGATGTGGCATTCGGGCCCATCAACATGGGCTTCCCGGAGCGCGATGTGTCTGAGCGGGTGAAAAAGGCCCTCGCCGATGTGGACATGGAGGGGTTTCTCGGAAAGTCCATCCACAGCCTCAGCTTCGGGCAGAAAAAGAGGGTCTGCATCGCGGGGCTTCTCGCCATGGGTCACGAGATACTCCTCCTCGACGAGCCAACTGCCGGCCTCGATCCCATGGGGGAATACAAGATGATGAGCCTCCTCACAAAGCTGAACCGGGAGGGCCGGGTGACCATGATCATGGCAACGCACAGCGTCGATCTCGTGCCGCTCTTCCTCGACAGGCTCTGCATCCTGAGCAAAGGGCGGATGATGAGGGCCGGGACCCCGGAAGAGGTCTTCACCGCCCCCAGGGATCTGGAGCACGCAAAGCTGCGCCTCCCCCACATCGCCGACTTGATCTACAAGCTGAAGCATGAGGACAAGGTGCCCTTCGGCCGGATCCCCCTGACCATCGGGGAAGCGAGGAGGGAGATCCTGCATCTCTTGGAGGAGCGCCATGCGTAAGGGCTATGTGCAGGTCTATACGGGTAACGGCAAGGGAAAGACGACAGCTGCCCTCGGCCTTGCGCTCCGGGCAGCCGGCGCCGGCATGCGGGTATTCATCGGCCAGTTCATCAAGGAAG
>CAYZAF010000277.1:0-11904 GCA_964476435.1 uncultured Syntrophaceae bacterium | reverse complement strand
CCCGCTTGCCTGCGGAACTCGCGAAGGCCGCTGCCGGCGGCCTTTTCGCTCAGACATCCTCGGCATGCGCCAGCCGCGCACCGCTCCTCCCGTCGCAAGGCGGGTACCCGAGAGACTCCCGCAAGGCTTGCTCAGGAAAGGTTCCGCCAGGCACGAATCGGTACTTATTTCTGCAAAACGCTCTAACTCAGCGCTATCTTTGTTGCCTTCGTCATATGCTCCTCGATGTACTGCAACTGTACAACTTCGTTGCTCTTTCCTCGGCGCCTCGATATCGCTATGATTTAGAATTGGAATAAGGCACCCGCGCCTCATCGATCATTTCATCCGTCTGTGCGTGCATTCAACTTGTGCCAGCGCCCTCCCCTTCATGATGTGGGCGTGAACCGTGTTCCTTTTGCCTTCGTAAGTGAAGAGATTTCCAGACACGAGATGCAGGGAAATACCTCCACCATTCAAGGCAAGCCTTCTTCTCTCCGGATGAGCCCTCCAAGAAAATAGCATTCATCCGGTTTCCAGCACACCCCCATTGCTCGTGCCTCGATCGTAGTCTCAATGGCCTGAACCTTGCAGAGTATTCAAGCATACATTCGACAGGCCTTCACGAAGTCGCGGATGAATGAAAGCATAAGAAGGAGGTAAAAGCACATGAAGAAGGGTCTTTTGGCGATTTCAACGGTGATTGTTTTCGGTATTGCTGTTATGGGCTGCGCAACCAAGGGTGACCTCGAGAAAATGGCGGCCCAGCAGCAGCAGACTAACTTGAAAGCTGATCAGGCACTAAAGGCAGCACAGGATGCCAATGAGAACGCAACGAAGGCATCCCAGGCCTCCAACCAGAAAGCCGATCAGGCATTCCAGGCAGCACAGCAGGCCAATGAGGCGGCCAAGATGGCTGAGCAGAAAGCGGATTCAGCCGAGGAAACAGCGCAGGCAGCCCAGGCGCAGGCTCAGCAGAGTAACGCCACTTTCAAGCAATCAATGAAGAAGTAAGTCTGCCCTTGGGGTTCGGGAAAAGAGGCGGCAGGGTTCTTGGGCCCTGCCGCCTCGTCGGGTTTTCTTGATCACCGGACACAGCATGGACGGATTGATTGCGTGTGCGGATAGGGAGCAAAGTGGGATAGCCGCGCGTCCCTACTTTTTCTTTGCCTGCATCATAATAGCCTTGATTCTATTGTCGGGGTGCGGTCACCTCTATGAGGGATCGCTGGGGTCAACCTTCAAGGAAGCGAATGATCTTTTCAGCCAGGGAAGCTACAAGGCTTCTCTGGACAAATATGAGCAGATTATTCGGGAGTATCCAACGGCAGCAGACAGGGCCCTTTTCGAAATGGGTATCATCTATGCGTATTCCAGCAATGAGCAAAAGGATTACCAGAAGTCCCTGGCGTGCTTTCAAAGGATCCTAAAGGATTACCCGGGGAGCAGGTACAGGCAGGACAGTGAGGAGATGATCTCCCATATCAATAATGTGACCATCAAGGAAAAGAACATTATTGCGCAGCAAACACAGATTGCAGCTCTCGAGCAAGAGGTGAGAAACAAGGAGAGCGAGAATACTACCCTGCAGAAAAAGATCGAAACCCTCGAACAAGAGGTCAAGAACAAGGAGAGCGAGAAGGCCGCGCAGCTGGAAAAGATCGAAGGTCTTGAACAAGAGCTCAAGAGCAGGATTTTTCCAATCCAGAAGGGAATGGTATCTAAGATTCTCATAGAGAAAAGCGAACGGAGATTGACCTTGCTCTCAAAAGACAAGGTGCTCAAGACCTATAAGATAGCCTTGGGGGGAAACCCGAATGGTCCGAAAGAAAGGCAAGGGGATAATAAGACCCCGGAGGGAACCTACAAAATCGATTCAAGGAACAGGGATAGCCGTTACCACCTGTCTCTCCATATTTCCTATCCAAACGAGAGAGATGTGAAAAGGGCAAGAGATCTGGGCGTTTCTCCAGGCGGAAACATCATGATCCACGGCCTTAAGAATGGTTTCTCGTGGGTCGGTGATCTCCATACTGAGGTTGACTGGACTGAAGGGTGTATTGCCGTTACGGACGAAGAGATAGAGGAAATTGCCAACTTGGTCCCAAACGGTACGACAGTTGAGATAAAGCCATAGAAGGCGGTATAGTTATCATCACACCGGAGCCGACGACAACTGGAATGACTATACAAGCAGAGCAGATATACTCAGTGAAATGTTGACCCATGCACCGCATCGTTGACCTCTCAGCCTTATTGAATCGGCGCTCCCTTATCCTTCCATTTATGTTTCTTCTGGCGCTCCATGGATGTGCCGTAATACAAATAGTGAAAACCGAGCCAAAGGCTGTGCCGGTGAAACCCCCGACAATTCAAGGCGTTCCGGAAGAAAATATCGAACGGAACAACTTTTCCGTTGCAAAAGATGATGACGTCATTGGCCAGTTGGCATCCATGACGCTTGCAAAGGGGGATACGCTGCCGGATGTTGCGAGACACTTCAGCTTGGGGAGCGACGAAATCAGTGCGGCCAATCCAGGGGTAGACGTATGGGTTCCCGAAGCTGAAGAGCATGTCGTGTTGCCCCTCTCCCATATCCTGCCGGACTGCCCCAGGAAAGGCATCGTCATCAACTTGGCCTCCATGAGGCTCTTTCAATTCAGGGGAAATAGCAGGTCCCTGGCGGTGGCGACCTACCCGGTCGGTATCGGTTCCACAGAGCGGCCCTCGCCTACGGGTCCGATGTATGTGCAGCGCAAAACGGTCCGGCCGACGTGGATCGTCCCTGCCTCCATTGCGGAAGATCACCGAAAAAAGGGCGATCCCCTGCCCCCCAAAGTTCTGCCGGGACCTCTCAATCCCTTGGGAGAATACGCGCTATACTTGAGTAAGCCGGGTTACCTGGTCCACGGTACCAATAAGCCGTACAGCATTGGTCTCAATGCAACCAACGGCTGCATAAGGCTATACCCGGAGGACATAAAGAAAGTGTACGAGAGCACTCCGGTTAATACGGCCGTGCGCATCGTCAACCAGCCGTACCTCATAGGTCTGCACGATGGAGTGGTTTACCTCGAAGTTCATACGCCCCCGGGGGAGCGCGACCCTGTCGAGTTGGAGAAAACACTTGCAAAACTGAAGAATATTGAAAAGAAATCGGCCCGAACCCTTGATTGGAAAAAGATCGAGGAAGCATTGGCCGAGGCCCGGGGGATTCCTGTTCCCATATCCGAGACCAGTCAAGGAAATGGAAAAGGAATCGCGGAGACTATAGAAGTCAGGCATCCGGAAAAACTATACGGCAAGCCGGAAGTACCGGAGCTGAAAATGGATGCGTGGTATGTCTCGGCTGGTGACCTGCATCACAAGATCGATGCCATCAGGCTTGCCGCCATCATCAACCACCAGGGACCGCAAATCCCGGCAAGGGTCCTCGCAAAGAACGACAGCTTTCGCGTTATCGCCGGCCCTTTCAATGATATCAACGAGGCCAAGGATGCCACGAAACGCCTGAAGGTCGATTTAGAAATAGAAGGCGTATTGATCGAACCCGTGAGGGACAAATAGTCGATCCTGGAAAAATATCGAGCAGCATCGAATCTGCTACACCCGTGACTATCCATCCTGGAAGTAAGATCTCACGTTATTCCGTGAATTCGACGAAATGGCGTCAATCTTCTCTGTCTCATTTACCCTGACCTCATAGATTTGTCTGTTCCTTCCTCGCCCTGGGAATAAGGGCATGCTTATTGCTCCTCTTAGGAAAGAGCTGGTCACGATGGGCTATGCCTTGGTTGCCAACGATCGGTACTATCCGGGCAAGGAGCCTAAAAGCAGGGCGGAAGGTCGACATCCCACGCAGAAGGGAAGGAGAGACTCGATGTTCAAGGTCAAGGCAACGCTCGTCGAATTCCTGGGTGATGAGGAGAAGTATCCGTGCCATTTCCAGCACAAAATCGGGGACGAAGTCGTCTTTGACGGGGAAAGATACCTGGGGAGGCTCTGCCCCAGCGTATGGCCCCTCTTGGTCCCGAAAGTTGACGCCCTCTTCTCTGCTGGCCCGAGGTATGTGCCGCCCGATTACTATTTTCCCTTTTGGTACGCCCCGGTGAGCAGAAAGGACCCCTCAAAGGCAGGAAGCGACGGGATCGGCTTCGCGAACGTGCTCTCGACATACCGCGAGCCTCAATACCACATGGAATGTCTGAAGCCCCTCCATGCGTACGAGTGGCCCCCGCACCCGGCGAGGACGGTCCAGAGGGACGTGATGGTGACGTGCGTCGATTCGAGGACGGCTGCGCTCTTCGTCGTCAAGGCCTTCG
The DNA here is from genome assembly GCA_964476435.1 of uncultured Syntrophaceae bacterium. Classification (GTDB taxonomy): domain Bacteria; phylum Desulfobacterota; class Syntrophorhabdia; order Syntrophorhabdales; family WCHB1-27; genus CAVVNC01. Next base: position 7,603 of record CAYZAF010000277.1, on the reverse strand, counting down.
ACCTTGCCGACAAGGGCCTTTCCATCCCCTATTTTCGCAGACAAATGGCCATACTCAACAAGGTCTTGCCGAGGCAGGGGATCGCGAAAGAGGAGATACTCCACGCCTTCTCGAAAGAAGAGCAGCTCGAGATATATCCGGCGTTGAGTCAGGAGATAATGGTTCCCCTCATCGAAGAGCTCGAGGTTCTGGGCTACGTGGAGATAAAGAACGGCAAGGCCTTCGTGACGAAAGAAGGCGAGGCAAAAGTTGCTGCCTTCAAGAGTGACTTGTCAGAGGAAGGAAGAAAAGCATTGGGAATGTAACAGGGCAATCGGCTCCCTTGAGGAGGTGTTGAGTGTCGAAAAAGGTTGATCTTAGGGTAACCATGTGCGGCCTGTCCTTCAAGAACCCCGTCCTCGCAGCTTCTTCCGAGGTAAGCCACGATGTGAGAGACGTGAGACGATGCGTCGAGAGCGGTTTTGGCGGCGTGGTCCTCAAAACGTGCGCTCACGAGCATGTTCCGATCGCGGGGAGAAGGGTCGTGCCGAACATGGCATCCTTGAGGTTTCTCGGGCGGGAGTTCGCCGGGAGCGCTGTGTGCGACATGATCACCTCGAACATCCGCCCCGATGAATACATAGGCGAACAGGTGCCGCAAATAATGGAGCTCTGCCGGAAAGCCGATGTGCGAGTGATAGGCAGCATTGCTGCAAGCCATGAGGTCGAAGACTGGATCGAGCTTGCCAGACGGTTCTCCCTCGCGGGAGTCGACATGCTCGAAGTCAATATGTCTTGTCCCCACAAGCTCCTGACCCGGGAGGGGGGCGAAGTGGGAATGGCCATAGGCGCGGATCCCGAGATCGCCACCCGCATCATCAGGGCCGTCAAGGCTGCGACACATCTTCCCGTTGCCGTAAAAATGACGCCGAACCTGGAACCGGCGGGGTACTATGCCGGAGTGTACGAAAAAGCAGGGGCCGATGCTCTCTCTGCCCACAGCACGCCTCTCGGACTCGTGATAGATACGGAGAGGGAGGAAGTCTTCGGCACGTACAGCGCGGGATACCTGCCGGGCAGGGCCTTTGTGCCGCTCTCCCTGGGCAAGGTGGCTGAGATGGTGAGGACGGTTCGCGTGCCGGTCTCAGGCACCGGCGGAATCATCGAGGCCGAAGATGCGCTTCAGTATATTCTCGTCGGATGCCCGACAATCCAACTCTGTACCGCCGTTCTCATTTACGGGTATGGGGTCGTTGAAAAAATCCTGAAAGGCATCACTCGATGGATGGAGATCAAGGGGTACAGGGGCATCGAAGAGTTCAGGGGCAAGGTCAAGCCCCAGGATCCTGAAGAGATCCCGCTCTGGGAGCCCTTCGAGTTCCTCCCCCCTGATGTGGCACTCCCCCCTGCGAGGATCGAGATCGACAAGGGTAAATGCACCCTCTGTCGGACCTGCACGGACGCATGCCTGTACAGAGCATTGGAGATAGACAAGAAAAATAGAGAAGTCATCTTCCACAATGACAGGTGCTACAACTGCGGGATGTGCGTGGGCCTGTGCCGCAAGGGGGCCTTGAGGCTCGTCGAGAGGGAGACGGGCGACCTCGTCTGGGAAGGCCGGGGCATGCAGAAGAAGCTCCTGCCAGGCAGAGAAGGGGGGGTTTGATGGAGGGGCACCCTCCTCCTCTCCCTAAGGGCCAACTCCTCCTCGGAAGGCAGCGGTCACCCTCGAAGTGACCAAGCTTCCTAAGGCCGGATCACAGATCGGCGAAGCATTTCAGTCTTTTCGACCTCGTGGGATGCTTCAGTTTTTTCAATGCCTTCGCCTCTATCTGCCTTATCCTTTCCCGGGTCACCTCGAACACCTGCCCCACCTCTTCCAGCGTATGATCGTACTTCTCCCCGATGCCGAACCTCATCCTGATCACCCTTTCTTCCTTGGGGGTGAGGGTCGAGAGGGTCTTGTCGAGCTGCTCGATGAGGTCCCGGAAGATCACTGAGTCTTGAGGCACTGGGGTGTTTCTGTCTTCTATGAGATCGGATAGATGAGTATCTTCATCCTCGCTCACCGGGGTTTCAAGGGATATGGGCTCCTTGGTGATGCGTAGAATCTTCCTGATCTTGTCGGGCGGGAATCCCATTCTTTCCGCAATCTCGTCGGGAAAGGGCTCTCTGCCGAGGTCTTGCACCAGCTCGCGGGAGATCCGGATGATCTTGTTGATAGTCTCTATCATGTGAACGGGTATCCTAATGGTCCGGGCCTGATCCGCGATCGCCCTGGTGATCGCCTGCCTTATCCACCACGTGGCGTATGTGCTGAACTTGTAGCCCCGCCTGTACTCGAATTTCTCTACCGCTTTCATGAGGCCTATGTTGCCTTCCTGGACAAGATCGAGGAGGGAAAGGCCCCGGTTGATATACCTCTTCGCTATGCTGACAACCAGCCTCAGATTCGCCTTGATCAGCTCGTTCTTTGCGTGGGTGCACTCTCTTTCTGCCTTTGCTATCCGCCGGTAGGACTCGCACAAAAGCCCGGCCCCCACACCTGCTTCCTCCTCGATCTTCCGGAGCTTCATCCGGAGCATCTCAAGGGCCCTGCTCCGTCTTCCGCTCTCCCTTTGCCTGACCAGCGCCATCTCTGCGTCAACTTTCTCGATCCTGTCGACAAATCTCTTCATCCTGAAAGTGATGCGTTCCAGCATCTTCTTGCTGAGATTTATCTCCCCTATGATCCGGGCTATTTCTTGCCGACACCTCTTCCTTTCCCTTTCATTGGCGGCCTTTCTTGCCTGGCCCCACGCCTTCTTGAGCTTCTCCAGAAGACTGATCGTCCTCTCTCTTTGAAGCTCCGTTTCCCCATCGCCATCTTCTTCGTCTTCCGCCTCAGAGGTAACGTCTCTAATGCTGACTTTCGAGGCTTTCAAGCCGGCGTAAGCGCTGAGGAGCTCTCTCACGGTGATGGGAAAGGAGAGGATGGTCTGCTTGACTTCCGCCCTCGCCTCCTCGATGCGCATGGCTATCTCTTTCTCTCCCTCTCGGGTAAGGAGGCCTACCCCGCCCATCTCCTTGATATAGTGCTTGATTGGGTTCGTCAGCTCGTCGTCGCAGGAGTCCTCCAAACCCTCGCTTAATATCCCCTCGAGCTTGTCCGACTCGTTGAGGCTCTCCTCCTCTTCCGGGCTGACATCGAAAAGCTCTATGTCGTCGCAAAAATCTGCCCGCTCCTCGGTGCCCTGACCAATCACCAGATAGAGCTCGCCGCCCTCGTGACCCTCCTCATACGGGAAGAACCTCTCCGCCCTGCGCAGACTAACCATCTTCATGCTATCATCGGCGTTGTCGGACATAATTACCTCACTTAGCGGATTTGCGCTTCATGGCTGCTACCACCTGCATCTTCTTCTCGAGCAGTTCTCTGAGAGTCTTTTCATCCCCCTGTTTCTCAGCTTCTGCCAGCCTTTCCGTTATGTCCTTGGCTTCTTCGCAAATAAGCCTGTACTCCGCGTGATAGAGATAATCGGTCAGGATCTTGTCCATCTCGTGCTCGTCATACTCAGCCACATCCATCGCCGAGCCTATTGCCATTTCGCGCAGCTCCGGCTTCTCCAGTACGTTGAGGAAGAGCTTGAGGTCCAGGCGCGAATGGTTCTCCCAGTAGTCGAGAACCCTGGATGCCAGTTCCCCGAGGTCCTTATCTTTTATGTATGCGTCTACCTCTCTTCCCCTGAAGAGCTCCGCCAGATCGGGTTTGTTGATGAGAATGCCCACTACTTTCTGCTCTATCGCATATCCCGGTGCCTGCTCATCGAGACTTCCATTCTCTTTGCGCCGCTCTTTCAGGTTGTCCCAGAACCTGTATTCCTCTACCCCGGTCAGTTCTGAGAGGCGCTGAACGTAGAGCCTTCTCTTTACCGCATCTTTCATGTCTTCAAGATAGGGAAGGATGGCCCGGACGAAGGCGAGCCTCCCGTTGAGCGTTCCCAAGCCGTGCTTCTTTACCGATGACGCAAAGAAGTGATCGAGGAGAGGCAGCTTGCCTTCCAGGGCCCGCAAGAAACCTGCGGCTCCCTCCCGGCGTACGAAACTGTCCGGGTCGTGGCCTTCAGGGAGGACGACCATGTTCCCGTTTATGCCCATCTCCCCGAAGAGAGTGATGAGACGCAAGGCACTTTTCACGCCTGCTTCGTCCCCATCCATCACGAGGGTGATGTTCTCTGTGTGGTTCCTCAGTCGCAGGACCTGCTCCTCCGTCACGGAAGTGCCGAGGGTGGCCACGCTGTTGCGCACCCCTGCCCCATGGAGGGAGATCAGATCGAAATAACCCTCTACGATGATGGCCTCGTCCTTGTCGACGATCTCCCTCTTTGCCCTGTCCAGGCCGTACAACACCGACCGCTTGGAAAAGACAGGTGATTCGGGGGAGTTTATGTACTTTGGCAGGGCGTCTTTTTCCAGGGCCCGCCCCCCGAAACCGATGATTTTCCCGTTCCCGTCGCAGATAGGAATGACGACGCGGCCGCGGAAGATGTCGTAGACATCGCCGCCCTCCCTCATCTTGAGAATGCCGCTCGTGAAGAGCATATCGAGGGGTATGCCGAGCCGCTTCGAGAAGTCCCTCGGCAGGCCCGCTCTTTCGCTGAACCCGAGGCCGAAGTCTTCGATAAGCCCCTTTTCTATCCCGCGGTCGGCGAGGTAGCGCAAGGCATGGCTCGACCGTTTGAGGTTCTCCTGATAATAGCGCGCGAGTTTTGACAGGGCGTCGAAGACAGGCGTCCTCCGGGCGCTTGTTTTCCCGTAGGATTTGATGCCCAACTGGTTGGCAAGGTTTTCGAGGGCCTCCTGGAACGTAGAGCGCTCATACCTGGCCAGGAAGGCGACTGCGTTGCCCCCTTCGTGACAACCGAAGCAGTAGTAAATCTGTTTCTCGGGACTTACGGTGAAAGAGGGCGTCTTCTCTTTATGAAAAGGGCAAAGCCCTATGAAGTTCCTTCCCGCTTTCCTAAGCTTGACGTACTGGGAAACGATTTCCAGGATATCGACCCTCCCTAGTACCTCGTCAAGAACGGAACTCATAGGAGCTCTACTATTGTTATGCCGGAGTTGTTCTCATCCTTTATCACGTCTTTCACATATCCCGCTGCCGAAAGGTGGCTCCTGATCGCTGTCATGAGCCTCCCCGTGCCTATGCCGTGCAGGATCCTGAGGCGCGATGTGCCGTGCACGATGGCGCGGTCTACGAACCTGTCCACCTCAACGAGCGCCTCTTCCACCCTCATGCCCCGCACGTTGATCTCGGGCACTTCGATATCCGGTACATCGACGCTCACGCCCTCCTCGATAGATGCGGGCCGGCTGATTGCCTTTTCGACATAATCCCTATTGATGCGCATCCGCATGTTGCCCACACTGATCTCGGCCATTCTCTTCTCTTCATCGACGGCTGTCACGTAGCCTTCCTTGTCTATGGTCCTCACCCTCACGTAGTCTCCGATCCGGAGCTCAGGCTGCACGGCCTTTTTTTCAAAGGCGAATTTCCTCCTTGCCTCCGTCGCCTTCTGTTTCGCTGTCCGGACAGATTCCCTGTCCTTGCGCGCCGCCTCTTTCCTTATCTCTTCGATCTCCCTGTCGAGATCCGTGAGTTTCCGTCGGATGCGCTCCTCGGCCTCTCTTAAGTATTCGTCCCTGCGCTCTCTGACCGCCTCCAGCCTTTTTCGCATGTCCTCCCGGTATTGCCGGGCCCTGCGCCTCTCCTCCTCCGCCTCCTTCTTCTCCCTCTCGAGACCCTTGATGAGATCGTTCAACACGTACTCTTGTTTGCCGAGATAGGAGTGGCTCTTTTCAAGGATTGCTAAAGGGAGCCCTGTCTTTTCCGCCACCTTCAGGGCATTGCTCACACCAGCCATGCCGTAGAGAAGCATATAGAGCGGCTTCATGGTCTTGGGATCGAAATCCGTCGCAGCGTTGAGGGCGAAAGGCCGGGAAGAGCCATAGGCCTTGAGCAGGTTGAGGTGGGTCGTAACGATGATCTTGCACCCTTTTTCCACAAAAGCGTCGATGATCCCCATGGACAGGGCCGAAGCCTCCTGGGGCTCGGTGCCGCCCCCTATCTCGTCGATGAGAACGAGCTCGCCGCCCCTTGTGCGCTCGTATACATCCTTGATCGCCTCCACATGGGCGGTGAATGTGGACAACTCCATGCTGATATTCTGCTCGTCCCCCATGATGACGGATATGGCGGGGAAAAGATGGACCCTGGGGGTCTCCCTTGCAGGGATGTACATGCCTGTAGCTGCCATGGTAAGGAGCAAAGCGGTGGTTTTCAGGGCAACGGTCTTCCCGTCCGCGTTGGGACCGCTGATGATCACGGCTTGCCTGTCATCTCCTATGAGGATATCGATGGGCACTGCCCTCTCTCCCTTGGAGAGAAGGATGAATGGGTTGACAGCCCCTCTCATCTCTACGGAGCCGCTTGTCTCCACTTTGGGCCTTACGCAGCCAAAGGCAGCAGAGAAAAGGGCGAGGCTGTGGAGGAAATCGAGATCGGCAATGAGAGAGACATTCTCCTCTATCTGGCCGGCGTACGGTCTTATCAGCCTGGTCAGTTCCTTGAGTATGCGCTTCTCCTCCTCTTTCTCCTCTTTTTCGAGGACGCTGATCGCGTTGTTCGTATCGATCGTCTCGATGGGCTCCACGAAAGAGGTTTTGAGGGAATGGGAGTAGTCGTGAACAATCCCCTGGAAGAACTGGTTGTAGTTAGGCTTCAGGGGGAGGACGTATCTGCCGTTTCGCATGGCGACATACGCATCCTGAAGCACCGGCCTGACCTCGTCCCTCTCCATGATCCGGTCGAGGGTCCTCCTGGCCTTTTCCTTCAGCTGGTAAAGGTCGGACCTGATCTTGGACAGCTCATAGGACGCGCTGTCCTCTATGAATCCCTCTTCGTTTATTGTCTTTCTTATCCTGGCAGCTACGTCCTTTAACGGGTTCAGTCCTTCCAGCACGGATTCGATGTAGGGGCTCTTCTTTAATGCCTTCTTGAGGAAGGTCGCAACGCCCTTGCAGCTTGCGAGAAAAAGGCCGATGGAGAGAAAATCGGGCACCTCCAGGGTCGATTCCTCCAGGGCGAGGGCCTTGAGCCTTTCCCTCACATCGGGCATGTCTCTCAAGGGGATCGGGCCATGCCACTTGACGACTTCCATCGTGTCCCCGATGCGGTCCAGGCGGCTCTCGATCTCTGGTATGTTCGATAAAGGTCTTAAGGCCAGGATCCGTTCGGCGATATATGGAGTTGATGAATAGCTTTGTACGACTTCGAGGAGTCTGAGATAGTCTATATAGTGTAAGGTCTTGTCGATCATAAATGGCTTATTGACGGTCTCTTAGGAAGACAGTCTTTTCCGCACCATTTCGCTCAACACCTTCCCATCCACGCGGGATGCAAGTTTTTCCATGAGGAACTTCATCACCCTCCCCATGTCTTTCAGATCCTTCGCCCCCAGAGACGTCACCGCTGCTTCCACCTCTTGGGAAAGCTCTTCCTGCGCCATCTGGGTTGGGGCGAACTCCTTCAGAATCTCAAGCTCCCTCACCTCTTTTTCCGCGAGGTCAGAGCGCTGCCCCTTGG
>CAYZAF010000276.1:0-8006 GCA_964476435.1 uncultured Syntrophaceae bacterium | reverse complement strand
GGGAGTCTCGAGAGCTTTTCGACGTAGTGCGCTTTCAGCGCTGCAGCCTCCTTGAGCAGGCGCTCGGCTTCGTCCAGGCGCTCCTTCACCGTATCGTGGCGCTTCTTCAGGAACTCTTTGAAGGGCTTTTTCGCGAACTTCACGATGATGGCCAAGAGGATCGCGAAATTGACGACCTGGACCAGGAGAGCAATGGCCGGATGTTGGTCGATAAGAATACCGCCTAACATTATCTACCCCTTGTCATAATCTTCCCGACGACTTCCGCGGAGAGCCGGTCGGACTCCGCCATCAACGAAACGAGGGCCTTTTCCGCCTCGGCCTTGCTGAGGTCCTTCACCTTGGCGAGATCACGGGCTAGCTCCTGGCGCGCATCTTCGACGACTTTCATGGAGAGGGCATGGGTCTCCCTCACGATGCTCTCCCGCTCTTCCGATATGGGGAGCTTCTTTTCCTTGAGCTTCTCGTCGTACGCCTTTCCCATGCCTTCCGCCTCAAGCCGGTCGTCCTGCGCCCGGGCAGCTATGTTGTCTATGGTGCCCTGTCTTTTGTTCAGGGCATTGAGGATGGGCTTAAAGAGGAGGAAATTGAAGAGAATGAGCAGCACGATAAACTGGCCAAACTGAATGAATATCGTGTAGTCCGGGCTGATCTGCATGCTTCTCCTTTCGGGTTCGAACCGGCCTAAGCAACGAACGGTGCGTTCTTCATAACATACCAGAGGCTATTCTTGCAACGATTTTCACGAGGCCGAGGCAGCGAAGATCTCCATCAACCGCTCTAGGTCGTCCTTCGAATAGAATTCGATGATGACCTTGCCCTTGTTTTTCCGAAACGTTATCTGCACTTTTGTCTTTAGAGCTTCACGCAGCATCTCTTCCACGTGGGAGAAGGGCGAAAGCTTGAGGCGGCGCTCTGTCTTGCGCGCCCTCTCCAGGTCACGCACGGACGTGCCCTCGTCAAGCACCTTCCTCACGTACCTCTTCTGATCCCCCTCATCCTCGAGCGTTATGAGCACTCTGCCGTGCCCCTGGGTCAACCTGCCTTGCGCCATGAGGTCTTTGATCCATCCGGGCAGCTTGAGCAGCCTTATGTAGTTCGAGACCGAGCTCCTGTCTACGCCTATTTTCTGGGCAAGCTCCTCGTGGGTATAATCGAATTCCTCCACGAATCGATGATAGACCGATGCCACTTCAATAGGGTTGAGGTCCTCTCTTTGGAGATTCTCCGTCAAAGCGAGCTCAAGGGCCTCGCGATCATCCACGTCCCTGATGATGGATGGTATTTCCTGGAGTCCGGCCATCTTGGCAGCCCTGAAGCGGCGTTCCCCCACGACGATCTCGTAGAGACCCTCCTTCCTTCGCACGAGAATCGGCTGAAGGAGCCCCTTTTCCCTGATAGACGCAGCGAGTTCCTGGAGCGGCTCTTCCCTGAACTCGATGCGTGGCTGCGCGGGGTTCGCGAGTATCTCCTGAATGGGGATGAGGCTGACGCCGCCCTTTTCCTCCACGTCCTTCAAGATAGCCGAAAGGCCTCTTCCCAAGGGGTCCTTCTTACGCATTTAGCTCTCGCCGGAAGAGATTTCCGCAGCCAGATCGAGGTAGCTTTCCGCCCCTTTCGAATTGACGTCGTAAAGGACGACGGGTTTCCCGTAGCTCGGTGCTTCGCTCAGACGCACGTTTCTCGGTATCACTGTCTTGAAAACCTTGTTGCCCAGATGTCGCCTCGCTTCTTCCATGACCCGGAATGAGAGATTGTTCCTCTTGTCGAACATTGTAAGAAGAACGCCCAGCACCTCCAGATGGGGGTTGAGCCTTTTCTTGATGATGGTAATCGTCTTAAGGAGAAGCACGAGGCCTTCCAAAGCGTAATACTCGCACTGGAGGGGAATAATGACGAAATCACAGGCGGCCAGGGCGTTGATAGTAAGCAGGCCCAGGGAAGGGGGGCAGTCGATAAATGTGTAGGGATAGCGCTCTCTTACGCCGACCAAAGCCCTCTTCAGCACCATTTCCCGCTCTTCTATGTCGAGGAGCTCGATCTCTGCCCCGATCATGTCGGGATGGCCGGGGGCGATCTCGAGGAGCGGCACCTCGGTGCCCACGATGATCTTCTCCACGGTGGTGTTGCCTATCAGCGCGTGATAGAGGTGCGCGGTGAGACGCCCGTACGAGACACCCACACCGCTCGTCGCGTTGCACTGAGGGTCCATGTCCACGAGGAGCGTCTTGTGCTCTGCCACGGCCGTTGATGCCGCGAGGTTGACCGCGGTCGTGGTCTTGCCTACGCCGCCTTTCTGGTTGGCAATCGCTATGACCCTACCCATGGATGGAATACATTAGCACAAAACGATCTGCCTATGAAACCTTTTTGTAAACAAAGAGTTGATACTCCTTGTCGCTTTCCGGCAATCGATACCTGCGTGCGTCTTCCGGGAGAAAGCCCTCCCCCAGGGCCGGCCTTTCGCTCCTGCCTTTGGCCAGCATGGCGCAAGCCCCTTGACGTAAGTGGACTCGGGCCTTTGCAAGGATGTCCCTGGTGCTCCCGAAGGCCTTCGCCAGGAGGATGTCGGCCTCGAGGGGTGCCATGTTTTCGACGCGCCCGTGGAGAATCTCCAGATTGTCGAGCTCAAGGAGTCTCCGCACGTGCCTCTGAAACTGCACCTTCTTAAGCTCCTTGTCCACGGAGATGACCATCCTCTCACGATTGAGAATGCTCAAGGGGATTGCCACGACCCCGGCGCCCGAGCCGATCTCCAAGATCCGGCGCCCGTGCCCGAGGCACGTGTGCAGAAAGAAGGCATCATATATCAGTTCCCTTACGATTGATGGCGCCCCTCTTAGGCCGACGAGGTTCATGCGCCCGTTCCATCGGTCGAGCTCATTGACATAGACGACGATGTTTGCAAGCTTCTTCTCGTCGTAGGCGATCCCGAGCTGGAGAAGGCCCTCTTCTATGGAAATTCGCGCATCTTCTTCCATGGCAGCTACTGTAGGCGCCGCATCTTTACGCAGTGGCCCTCCCCCTCCTTGTCTGCCGATGGGCCGAAGGGAAAAACTCCTCGCCCATCCGCTATCCCTCGAGACGAGACGCTCCCTGCGGTCTCAATCTCAATGAGGTTTTGACAAACGAGCCGGGTCATACTAAAATTAGCATAAATTTTTCGTTTCTGTTATAGTGGATGATGCAAAAAAGCATAGTAGTCCTCGCCATCGCCGCCCTTCTTTTTGCCTCGTGCTCGAAAAAGGCCGTCAAGCCCGTTGACAAGCCGGCCGATCTCTATGTCCAGAGCGTGGAGCTGATGAAGAAGAAAAAGTACGACGACGCGATTGCAGGCTTTTCCAGGATCCGGGAAAGCTTCCCCTTCGATCCCATTGCCGCGGTTGCCCAGGTGAAGCAAGGGGATGCCTACTTCGCGAAGAAGGACTATCAGGCTGCGGCCGGCACCTATGAGGATTTCGTGAACAGCTATCCCGAGGACGAAAACGCCGCATACGCCTTGAAACGGCTCGGCGAATCCTACGAGAAGCAATCCCCCACCATCGACCGCGACCAGGCAATTACCTTGAAGGCCATAGAGCGGTTCACGTTCCTGAAGAACCGCTATCCCACGAGCCCCTATGCGAAAGACGCGGACGCGCACCTGGATGCGCTCACACAGAAGCTCGCGGCCCGCGAATTCTACGTAGGTGAATTCTACCACACCAAGGGGAGCTACAACGCCTCGATCCTGCGCCTCGAATACTACCTCCATACGTATCCTGCGGCCAAAGATAGGGAGAAGGCCCTTTTCTACCTCATTGATGACTACAGGGAACTCCGTAACCAGGAGAAGGCCCAATATTATGCGGACATGCTCCGCCGGGAGTATCCGAGGAGCAGGTACGCTGCGGTCGCAGCCCGGGTGCAGCCGGCCGTCGCAGCAAAGGGTGCGGCTCCTCCCGTATTTCCCGCTGCCGCGCCGGTGGTTAATTCCCCCGAGGCGCCTGTAGCTCACCCAGCCGCACCTGTGGCCAATACCCCGGAAGCCCCCTCCATTGGCTCGTACGAAGAGACCAAAAAGAGGGAGATTGACCTGAGGCCTCCAGAGCCGCCTCCTGTCAAGGAGGCTGCAGCCGTCCCGGAAATGGCTGCGACCAGCGAGAAGAACCCACAGCCGGCAAAAAGCGAGGCAAAGGCTCCCTCCCCTGCCGCCGATAGTTCCGCAGATGATGCAAAGGGCGACATAGACCAAGGAAAGGGGCAAGGAGGCGCTGCTGCTTCAGGCAAGAAAGACCCCTTCGGCCTTTCCACGCAGAAGAACCCCATCGACGTGGTTGCCGACACTATGGAGGCCTTCGAGAAAGGGAAAACCAACGTCTTCAAAGGAAATGTCATTGTGAAGCAGGAGGGGTCCGAACCGGGCCAAACCCTCTACCTCTTTTCGGACAAGGTGACTGCGTACAGGAACGAGGAGGAAAACGAGATCGAGAGGGTCGACGCCGAGGGCAACGTCAAGATCGTGAAGGCCGACAGGACTGCCACCTGCAAACAGGCGTTCTTCTATAACGACAAACATCAGATCGTGCTCAAGGGGGATGTGGTCGTCTTCGAGGGCAACGACAGGCTTACCGGCGATACGGTAACCTACTATCTCGACGAAGACCGGACCCAGGTCGAAGGACAACCTGACAAAAGGGCGCACGTAACGATCACCCCTAAGTAGACGCATCTTGGTAAGGATGATAAGAAGGCAGGGTGGACAGGCATCGGTAAGGCCTATCCACCTCCTAGGGCACTCGTCAGGCGAGGGCTTTCTTGAGGAGGTCGTCGACCTGTCCCTTGGGGACCGCGCCCACGATCCGCTCTACCACTTCGCCCTTCTTGAAAAGAAGGAGGGTGGGGATGCCCCTTATGCCGAACTTCGAGGGCGTGAGGGGATTAGAGTCCACGTTGCACTTCATCACCTTCACCTTGCCATCGTATTCTTCCGCTATGTTGTCAACGATAGGCCCCATGGTCTGGCACGGTCCGCACCAGGTAGCCCAAAAATCAACCAGCACGGGCAGCGTCGATTCCACCACCTCTTTGGGGAAATCTGCGTCGTTCAAAGGTAGCGCCTTGCTCATGTATCCCTCCTTATTCGTACTTCTTGCCTGCCATTTGCCGATCTCTTGCGTTTTTCGTCTATAGTGTGAGTAGTATAAGGCAGGGACGGCCCAATTACAACCGGGGGTCGGGAGGGGCATGCAATTGTGGGACGCCTACGATCGGATGTTCTTTATGAGGGTGCTTTCAAAAGAGAAAGCTCGTTTTCTCCTTGCCATTGAGAATGCCGACGTAAACATCTTCGTCAGACAACTCATTGCTGCCCATTTCCTTCTTTACCTGGCTGCTTCCGCAACTCGGACAAAAGATGTTCGCCATGTTCAAGGGAAGAAAAACAGATCCGCACACGTCGCACGCGTATTCCTCAAGTATCATTAGCGCGTATCCTCCTTTTTTCCCTGCAATCGCTCCGGTCCATGCAGAGCCTGTTGATGACGCAACTCGTCCTGTACCGACAATAATCATCAGGATGGGGGCAAGGATTCTTTTCTGTATCTACTGCTTCGTCGTGCTTTTGGCATAGCAGTTTTGTTTCCACTATGGCCTTTTACGGTCTCCCACATAGTATGTCATGTGGCGGGCAATGTCAAGTTGTGGGCTCGCTCATGCGAAGAATTCCGAAAGGATCAGCTGAAAATTCTTCTCCACGGCTTTGCGCCCTTTGAGCATGTCCCCGTGTCCCGGGACCAGATACTCGACATGGAGCCTCCCGAGCCTCCGGAGGCTCTCCGCAAGGCGCTCGGGGTCTCCCCCCGGCAGGTCCGTCCTTCCCACGCCCAGATAGAACACCGTGTCCCCGGAGATCAGGACCTTTTCTTTTTCATAATACAGACAGATGGAGCCCGGTGAGTGGCCCGGGGTCAAGATCACCTCAAAAGTCTTGTTACCCAGGGTCAGCTCCCCTTGGTTGAGGAGGATCTGAAACGGCTTCCCGGGCACCTGCGCGCCTGTTGCGAGAAAGAGCTCTCTGCCCTCCTCCTGCATGTAGAGATATTCAGCTTTGCTGATAGCCCTGAGAACGTTTTCCCCAAACCTTTCTGTGGCTTCCAGGTGGTCCGGATGCGCGTGGGTGAAGAGGACCAACTTTACCCGCCCTATGTCTATTCTGTCCCGTGCCATGGCCTCTGCAAGAACACCGAAGAGGTGGGTATGTCCGGGATCGATGAGGGTCGGGACGGCGCCATCGATGAAAATGGCGTTGGCGTTATTCTCCTGTTGGGACATCCACGGGTAAAAATAAAGGTCTTTCAGTATCCTCAATTACGCCCTCCTCTATCCCAAGCGTTCCCGACCGGCCCTCCTGGGAGAATCGGCTACGCCCGGTCCTATTCGTCTTCGAAGAGGCCTTAAGCGGACCGCTCTTCCAAAAACTGCGTGGGCGAGCCCTCGCCCGGCCCAGGCAAGGGCTCAATCGGCCGGGTCAGGAAAAACCGTGCAGAATCGATCCATTCCTTGAGGATGGTCGCTATCTCTTTCGCCTTGGAGTAGCTCGAAATGGGGAATGCGGAGATCTCTTTGCCGTTCACCACTATGGTGCCTGACCGCAACCGGGCGTAGCTCACCTCGCCAAGGCTCGCCGGTATCCGGTTGGGGTAGTCGTTTCCGTAATCGACCACAGGCGCCACGAGCTCCTCGTCGCTTCTCGACGTAAAGTAGGCCATCTCCTCGTCCAGCACGGGTATCGGCACACCCACCCCAACGAACATGGATGCCCCATATCCGACAAAACTCGCCCCTCTCAGGAATCGGGGGCTCATGGGCTTGGCATCTCCGGTCGTTGCCAGCGTTCCTGCGCCGGCCCGCACGAGCCCTTCAGGCGTCCTTGGGGCGTTGGGGTTGTGCTGCGTGCCCCTCCCGGCCACGTAGCCGACGGCCCCGCCCAGGAATATCCTCGTGCCCATGCCGATGGTTCTGTAGAGGGGATCCTTCAGGAGAGGAGAGAGCTGCCCGGCGCTGCAGTAGTTCGCATTCCCCAGATGCGGCTTGAGCAGGCCCATGTAGGTATGGATAACGCGATTCGTGATGTTCACCGCCACGTTATAGTTCTGGTACGCATTTCGCGGATTGTACAGGAAGGCTTCGTTTACCGTTTCCTTGCTAATGTAGGTCTCGATCTTTCTCCTCGGATAACAGTCAGTCCCATATGCATGGGCCACGAGCCTAATGCTTTTCCCTCCCACGAAATCCTCGATGACGTGGCCGCCCCCATAAGCGAACTCACCCGGGTATACCTTGTTGCGCGGATCGTCGTCGGGCAGTGCGTTGACGCCGATGTAGATATCGGCCGCTGCGAGGCCGCAATAACAGGGCACGTCGTTCAAGTAGCAGGAGCCCCCTCCCAGCTTTATCCTGGGCTTGGCGTGCCCGATGTTCAGAAACATGCCACTCGAACACATGGGACCGAAGGTGCCGGTCGTCACCACATCCACCTCTCCCGCGGCAGTCTTTGTGCCTTTTCTCCTCACGACATCTATCATCTCTTCTGCCGTCACCACAACGGCCTTGCCCTGCTTGATTTTCTCGTTTATCTCCTCGATCGTCTTCAATTGGCCCTGCCTCCGGTCGTCTTGTCATTCTTCCCCACGAGCTTCGTGATGTCTTCGGCTATCTTCACCTGATAGCCCCTCCTGAAGGCCTTTTTTTAAAAGTCGACTGCATAGTATAACAGATTAGGAAATATCTACGTTGAACTTTATCTCCGCCTCTGATTTTCTGCCGTAGATGGGCAGGGCCTCGGCCCCGACTCCCTGCTCGTACCTGGCAATGCCCATCTTCAGGAGCGCCTCTCCTGAAACGCGCTCAAAACTCCCTTCGATCGCTTGGATGCCCTTGATTCGGCCAAGCACATCCCTGCAGAGCTTCACGCCGCTACCGAAACAGAGGCACGGCGACGGCATCCTCGGTGCAAGGTCGTCGGG
>CAYZAF010000275.1:0-3606 GCA_964476435.1 uncultured Syntrophaceae bacterium | reverse complement strand
CTGTTTCAGGCTGCCCCCATAGACGAAGAACGCCATGGTCCCGAGCCTTTCTCCGGAAGCCAGCTCGCTCTTCACCATGTCTGCTATGCGCTCGAAGAGCTGCCCAAAGCGGGCATCCGGCTGGCCTTTGGCAGGGGCAGGACCCGGGAGTCTGGCCCCCTGGGGTTTGGCAGGCTCAAGCCCCGCTCCGCCCGATTCAGGCGTGCGGTGCCTTTTTCTTCTTTTCCAGGACATGTTTTTCAACCGCAGTTGCCCGCACCTAAAGGCAGCCCTAAGGCTTCCAACTTCCCTCCCGCGACTGGCGCCTCTTTATAATTTCGCGCCCTTCCTCCCTATGATTTCATAATATCGCCGTCCTATTGTCAAGGGAAGAGCCCTCATCGAGAGCCGGTCCCATTGCCGCGGATCGTCCCGACAATCTTCCCCTACTTACCGAGGAGCCCCTTGAGGGCGTCCATGGCGCGGCCGAATTCAGCCCACTGGCCGCTCTTCAGGGCGTTCTCTGCCCTCTGGAACTCCTTTCGCACCTGCCCCAAGGCGTCTTCAGTCATCTTGGCCGGCGCTCCACTTGGAGAAGGGGCCGCGGGAACACTCCCGAAAACAGCTCGAATGGCTTCCTCCAGGCTTGGTTGCATGGAGACGCGGCTGCCGTACGCGACGATGACCCTGATCAGCTGGGGAATGTTCACTTCCTCTGCAATAAGGTAGACAGGCTCCACGTAGAGAAAGGAATCCTCGATGGGGATAACAAGGAGGTTGCCCCGGATGACGCGGGAGCCCTTCTGATCCCAAAGGGAGAGTTGCTGCGAGATGATAGGTTCCTGATCGATCATGGCCTCGATCTGCATGGGCCCGTATGTAAGGCGATCTTTAGACAATTGGTAGACGAGAAGCTTGCCGTAGTCGGGAGCATCGCAGCCTGCGGCGATCCACGCGACCATGTTCGCCTTTCGCAGGGGCGTCATGGGGAGCATGAGGAGAAACTGGAGCTGCCCCTCTCCAGGCAGGCGGATCAGCGCGTAGTAGGGCTCCATCTCCGCTGTGCTGGCGCCGGTCTTCTGCGAAGGGAGCGCCCACACGTCCTCCTTGTTGTAGAAGACCCTTGGGTCCGTCATGTGGTACGTGGTGAATCTGTCCGTCTGGATGCGGAAGAGGTCCTCCGGATACCTTATATGGGCCCTCAGGTCAGTCGGCATTTGTGAGAGGGCTTTGAACGAGCCGGGGAAGGCACTGGCGTAAGCTGCCAGGATCGGGTCCGTCGGGTCGCTCACGTAGAAAGAGACGGAGCCGTTGTACGCGTCAACAACGGCTTTAACGGAATTGCGGACATAGTTGACGTTCGTGCTGTAAGGATCCGAATAGGGGTAGTTGGACGAGGTGGTGTAGCCGTCCTGAATCCAGAAGAGCTTTCCTTCGCTCACCACCAGATAAGGATCTGGGTCCAGGGCGAGAAAAGGGGCGATACGGCCCACCCTCTCCCGGACCGACCTGGAGAGGAGGATGCGGCTCTCAGGCCTGATGTAGCTCGAGATGAGGAGGTTGGAGTCGAGGAGGTGCCAAGAGAAGAGCAGTTTTCTCCAGAAGGTGCCTACGGGGATACCCCCGGAGCCGCGATACCTCGTGTAGACATTCTGATCTCCCCGGGGAAAGTCGAATTCCTCTACGCCCGTTCTGACAATGCTGTACCCCGGCATGTTTTCTCCAAAGTATATGGCAGGCTGATCTATTTTGAGCATGGAGGATTCAGGGGGGAGATTCTTTACCACCATGCGCGGAAGGCCTCCTTCCCCGGTTTCCGACACATAGCACATGGCCGGTCCGTAGCCGTGCGTGAACTCGAGATACTCGTTGACCCAGGTCCGGGCCTGCTGCAAGACCTGCTCGCTCAATTCGCGGCCGGATACCATCACCTGCCGGTACCCCTCGTCGGGAAAGTGGTAGCGGTCCACGTCGACCTGGTAGAACCGGTAATAGAGGCGCATCTCCTGAGTCTGCCTGAACGTTTGGAGCACCGGCCTCCAATCCCACAGGCGCACATTCTTCAGGGTATCCTCATTCCGGGAAAGGGCCGCCAAAGAGAGATTGCTGGCCGCGGAGAAGGGGCGCTCCTCTACCCTGTCGAGCTGGTACGCCTTTCTGGTGAGGGCGATATTGTGCTGGAGAAAGGGCCTCTCAAGAGAGAGTTCGTTGGGCAGCACCACGTATGACTGCACCAGAGCCGGAACGATCCCGAGGCAGACGATCATGAGGGCGATATAGCCGGCGACCCCGACAATGACGATCCGCAGCCTCATGCGCCTGAGGTTCGCCGCTACAAGTATCGCCAAGGCGGCTGTCCCCGCCATCATGATCCAGAGACCTGCGCGCACCACATGGTAGTCCGTGTATCCTGCGCCGTAGACCGCCCCTCGTTTTTGATTGAGGAGGTCGAAGATGTCGAAGTAGTAGCCGCTGCCCCACGCAACGAGGAAGAGGACGATGAGAATCGACAGGTGCCTGAACATCCGTCTGTTGATCGTAAAGCCTTTGGTCATCGCCACCTGGTTCGTGAGAAGGTAGCCGAGGAAGGTAATGGGCAGGGCGAGGAACGTCAGGACCGTCACCGCTCCCCGGATCGTCTCGATGAAAGGCAGGCGGAAGACATAGAACCCGACGTCGCTCCCGAAAAGGGGGTCTTTGAGATTGAAAGGGCCTCCCCAGAAGCACCTGATGAAGGAGTCCCATTCCGAAGAAAGGACGAGCCCGAAAATCAGCGCCGGAATGAGAGAAACGGCAAGCACTGAGATGCTCAGTCCCCTGGGGCTTGCCTGGAATTCATAGACATCCGCCGACTGGGAGATTCTCAAGTCGACAACGGCCATGGGGCGGCGACGGATGGCAATTCTGAGATTCACCCAGAAATAGGCGAATACGACTACGGCGCTCAAGGCAAACAGGAAAAGACGCGCGGAGAAGAGGCGCAGGAAGATCTGCCTGTAGCCCAGCTCGCCCATCCAAAGCCAGTCGACCACCAATCCGGAGCCCTTCGAGGCGAGGCCGAGCAAGACCAACAAAAGGACGACTGCAAGAACTATCCTCACACCCCTCGGGCCCGGAATGTCCCCACGTCCCGCACCACCTTCCTCGCCGTCACCCCGCATCACCGTCTGCAATGGAACCCTCCTTGTCTTTTCTTTCTTTATGGCGCGATCCTGGCGCCTTTTCAATACTACCTCGCCGGAAGAGGATTTTCAACGGAATGAGGCATGGGGCAAGGCACGGACAACCCCTCTGCCGGCTAAACCCCAAGGCCACCCGTCTCCTTTCGAAGGCTATTCCTTCCGAAACGCTAGGCGCTTGTGCAAACCGGCAGCCTTTTCTCTTCAGGTTCTCACTTTCTTACCGTGAACTTCTCCTCTCAAAAGAGAAGAGCATCTTCAAAGCCAACAGCACCCGTCCGCTTTCGAAGGCTATTCCTTCCGATTCGCTAGGCGCCTCCGGTGCTGACCCGTCGATACTCAAGACTCGCTCACGCACCGATTGCGCAGCCACCCGCGCCACCAAAGGGTGGTCTGCCGCGGGTTCCGGCTCTTCAATTCCACTATGTGGTGCTCCGCAAACAGGAAC
>CAYZAF010000274.1:0-8713 GCA_964476435.1 uncultured Syntrophaceae bacterium | reverse complement strand
GGGGGCGCCTTCGAGAAACCGGCCTTTGACGAGATCGCCCACCTCCTCCTTGACCAGCTCGACCATGTCCGCATCCGCAATGTCTATCTTCGTAATGGCGATAATGCCCCTCTTGATGCCGAGAAGCTCGCAAATGTCCATGTGCTCTCGGGTCTGCGGCATTATGGACTCGTCCGCAGCGACGACGAAGAGCACCATGTCGATGCCCCAGGCGCCTGCCACCATGTGCCTCACGAACCGCTCGTGGCCCGGGACGTCGACGATCCCCACGAGCAGATCGTCCCCGAAGCGGTAATAGGCAAAGCCGAGCTCGATGGTGATTCCCCGCTCTTTCTCTTCCTTGAGCCTGTCGCAATCGATGCCCGTGAGGGCCTTGATGAGGGCGGTCTTGCCGTGGTCGATATGACCGGCAGTGCCGATCACTATCTGCTTCATCGTGACATGATACTACAAGGTCGAGAAAAGTGAAAGGGGAGCACAGCCAATGGGGCCTGCTGCCGGTTCGCAGGCCCTTTTCCTGGGCAGACTGGCAGTTTTCTTTAGGAGAGATCGATCCTCTTTACCACGATGACATTAGGCAGAGACGAAAGCTCTCCAGCGACCCCTTCATCCACCGGACCGTCCACATCGAGAAGGCACAGGGACTGGCCGCCCACAGCCTCCCTTCCGAAGTGCATGCCGCCGATATTGATCCCTCTTTCTGCGAGCACCGACCCGAGACCTCCCACGATACCGGGTTTGTCATAGGTATAGACGAGAAGCACGTTTCCGGTCAGGTCTGCGTCGACCGGTATCTTGTTGACCTTGATGAGTCTCGGCTCCTTCTTGCCGAAGAGGGTCCCGTAAACCCCATTCTCCTGCCCTTTGCCCTTGAGCCTTATCCCCAGGCGGGTGGTGAAGTCTTCGTCCTCCTTTTCCTTGACCTCTTTGATCTTGATACCCCTCGATTGTGCGAGTGTGAGGGCATTGACGTAGTTTACCCCCATGAGATGGGGCGTGAGGATGCTCTTGACAATGCCCTGGGTCAGGATCTTTGTCTCTACCTCGGCAATGGCCCCCCTATACTCTATCTCTATTGCACTGAAGGGGGGATCGCTGATGAGGGAGACGAACCGCGCGAGCCTCTCTGAGAGGGCCAGATAGGGAGAGAGCTGCGCCTGCACGTCCATGGAGACGGGCGGGGCGTTCACGCTGTTCTTTATCACTCCATTCAGCGCGTACTCCGCAATCTGGTTTGCGATGTCAATGGCCACCTTGCTCTGCGCCTCTTTTGTGGACGCACCGAGGTGCGGCGTGGCGACTACCTTTTCGGAAAGGACAAGGGGGTGGTTCTTGGGCGGGGGCTCTGCTTCGAACACATCAAGGGCCGCCCCTGCCACCTGGCCGCTCTCGATGGCGTCGTACAGGTCTTTTTCGTTGACAATGCCGCCCCTCGCCGTGTTGATGATAAAGACGCCTTTTTTCGTTTTCCCGAGGTTGTTCTTGCTGAGGAGGTTTTTCGTATCTTTGAGGAGGGGCACGTGGATGCTGATGAAGTCGCTCCTCGCCAGAAGCGTGTCAAGGTCGACGAGCTCGATACCCTTCTGCGCCCCGATCTCCCGCGAGACAAAGAGATCGTAGGCCAGCACCTTCATACCGAGGGCGACGCCCTTTTCTGCCACGATCATCCCTATGTTTCCAATGCCTATGACCCCCAGCGTCTTCTCGTATACCTCGACCCCCATGAGCAGCTTCTTTTCCCACTTCCCCTCTTTCATGGTGCGGTCGGCGAAGGCCACCTTCCGAGCGAGGGCGAACATCAGGGCTATGGCGTGTTCGGCAGCGGCAAGGGCGTTCCCCTGGGGGGTGTTCATCACCACGATGCCCTTCTCAGTTGCCGCCTCGACATCGACGTTGTCCACGCCGATGCCCGCCCTTCCAATCACCTTCAGCTTGTCCGCCTTCTCGATGATGTCCCTCGTGACCTTGGTCGCGCTCCTCACCACAAGGACATCGTATCCGCCTATGATGGCCTGTAGCTCTTCCTTTGGGAGGTCCGTCCTCACCTCGACGTCGAGGTGGTTCGATCGAAAGATGTCCACCGCCTTGTCGGACATAGCGTCTGCGATCAGGATCTTCATGGGAATCTCCTTTCTTCTACAGGTCTTTCAAGGCATCGGTAGCGGCAGCCACACCCTTCCCCATTTCGAATTTGTACCCCAGGTCTCTCAAGGTAAATTCGAGGGCTGCCACGGCCGTGATGACATCGTACTTGTCAGCGTAACCGAGCGTCGCGATCCTGAAAATCTTACCCTTGAGCTGATCCTGCCCACCCGCTCCTGTAACGCCGTACTTTTTCCAGAGGGTCTTGTAAATAGCCTGCCCGTCAATGCCGGGAGGCGCAACGATGGCGGTGACCGCAGGGCTCGGCGATTGCGCGAAGATCTTGAGGCCCAGGGCTTTGGCGCCTTCCCTCGTGGCCCTGGCAAGCACCTCTATCCTCCGGTAGACATTCTCCAGGCCCTCTTCCTTTATCATGCGCAGAGATTCTCTCAAGCCCACGATGAGCGAGATGGCAGGGGTGAAATTGGTCTGGTTCTTCTCCAGGTTTGAGCGCTCCTTTGCCCAGTTGAAATAGAACTTGGGCAGCTTGGAATTCTTGTTGAACTCCCATGCCTTGTCGCTCACTGCGGCGAAGGCGAGCCCGGGGGGGAGCATGAGCGCCTTCTGGGAACCGCCGACGAGCACGTCGATATTCCATGCATCTGTGGGAAGCTCAAATACGCCGACTCCCGTGATGCCGTCGACCACCATGATGGTATTCGCACGGCCCTTCACCATGGCCGCCAGTTCTTTTACCGGGAACCTTGCGCCCGTGGAGGTTTCCGTCGCCTGCATATAGACCGCCTTCACCTCGGGATTGCTCTTTAGGGCCTTTTCTACCAGGGAAGGATCGAGGGCATCGCCCCACGGCACATCGATGTTCACTGCCTCGACGCCGTAGGCCTTGCATATGTTGGCCCATCGCTCTCCGAACTTACCGCTCCTGATGCAGATGGCCTTGTCGCCCGGAGAAAGGGCATTGGTCACAGCGCTCTCCATAGCCCCCGTGCCCGACGACGCAAAGATAAGCACTTCGTTCTTCGTGCCGAATACGTATTTAAGGTTCTCCCTCACCTCTTCCATTACAGCCTCGAAGAGCGGATTCCGGTGGTGAATGATGGGTTCGGCCATTTTCAAGAGCACTTCAGGCGGAATTGCCGTAGGGCCGGGTGCGAGTAGGTATCTCTTCTCCATGTGAGCCTCCTCATCTCTATTCGCGATTTTTTTTGAGCTTTGCTTATTCTAAAAGATTTGCGGGGAGAACGTCAAGGCTATCGCCTCAATGTGCCGATGTGGTGCTTCCGGTCAATAGATGGGTAGAGGCAGGGCCGCTTTTCTCCTTCTATCCCGCTCCAGCATGGCTGTGAAACACCTGCCTCATATCGTCTTCCTTGCCGCTAGGAGGCAGAAAAGCCCCGGTGCGAGAAGAAGAAGGGAGGGAGGGAGAGGGACCGTGCTCAAAGCATCCGATATGGAGATATCTCCTGGGGTGCCGGAATAGTACGTGCCTCCGTTGATGTTGAAGTCTGGCTGGGAGACGCCGTACTTCGACGCATCTATGGCAGCGGTAAGGGTGAAGGAGTCGTTTACAGAGCTGCTGGCCGCGCTGTTGCCGAACTCTTTGCCTATGTCCTTTGTCGTCACATCCCCGATGCTATCACTGGCTGTGACCGTGCCCGCGAACGTATGGGTCACCATTGTCGCGAAAGCAGGGCCGCTGCCTGCGACGAATGCCAGGGCAGCGAGGGCACTCAATTTCGTCCAAACGAGCAGCATGGCCGTTCTATTCATCTATCACGGTCATGCAATCCAGATGCCAGGAACCGGGAATGTCGGAACCCTCGCAGCTGTCATCACCTCGTCAAGGCTTCAGAATCGCCCATATTCGTTGAAGTGAACGTATGAAGAAGGCGCATCTTGCACCTGTCCCGACAGTCCATTTTTTGACACCCCTTGATAATCGCGAAGGTTGTTGCAATTCTGGGGCGCCTCACCGATAATGGAGGCAGCGATCGACGGCCAAGGCGCCCTGGCTCCGAAAGGCCCGTATGGCAGCGCCTTGGCAGATCGGGGACCTCTCTGGAGGCGAAAGGGAACAAATATATGATTGCGAGCCTTGACGACCCGGTGAGCCATTCCCTAAAGGAACAGGAGGATGATCTATGACTAAGCCCGCCGTTGCCCAACTTACCCCCCATCACCTGTGCATCGCCGTGCCCGACATGGAGGAGGCGATCGCCTGGTACGGGGCGATTCTCGGTTTCGAAGTGGAGGAGCGGTTTCACATCGCAGGCATCCCCGCCGACGGCGCATTTCTGCGCCGGCCGGAACTGCGGATTGAGCTCTTTCAAGCAGAAGGCGTTGCGCCCGTCCCTGAACATCGCAGATCGCCCAACTCCGATCTGCGAACGGCAGGCACCAAGCACATCGCCTTTACCGTGCCCGATCTCCAGGCAGTCCTCGTTCAGCTCGTCGCCCGTGGTGTCGACATCGCCGCGCTGCAGCGCAGCCTGGGGCAGCCGATGCTCCCTGACGCGGACCCGCTCGCGCCAGGGAAGCCGCCGGTCTGTTCGTTGTTCGTGCGAGACCCTGCCGGTACGCTTATAGAACTGATGGATCGGAGACAGGCTCCCGCCTGAAGGAGAAAGGCTTCCCAGACATGCGAGGACCAATGGGATGGCGTTAGGCACAAAACATGCATAGCATTTAGGTGCGTGGACGCCGGCGAACCACAAGGCAGAGGCAAGACTGTAGACGGCTATACGAAAAGCCCTGTTGAAAATCGTATTTTTTCCGAATATACTTCTCGGGACATGAAGAATGGGCTGCAACCACCTAAAATTCTTGCACAAGGCAGGACATATGGTATATAAGGGATGCATGAAGGTGCTCGTCCTCCTCTCTCTGCTCCTCTTTCCTCTGTCAGTTCTGGCCTCCGACATCACCGCCGACTCCTACCTCCTCGTAGAGAAGGACTCCTTCACCGTGATCGCCGGAAAGGACTACCACCACGCCCTGCCGCCTGCGAGCACCACCAAAGTGCTCACCAGCATACTCGCGCTGGAGAGGCTCGACAGGGAGGCGAGCATAGTGCCCACGAAGAAGGTGCTCTCCATTCCCGCATCCAAGCTGAGCCTCGTTCCCGGCAGGCCTTACCCGGCCATTGAGCTGATCAAGGGGGCACTCGTGGAATCGGCGAACGACGCCGCGTACTCGCTCGCGGTGGCAATAGCAGGCAGCGAGGAGCAGTTTGCGGACATGATGAACGAGAAGGCCCTCGAGATAGGCGCGATGGACAGTCATTTCGAAAATGCCTCGGGTCTCTATGTCCCGGGACATCGCGCGTCCGCCTACGACCTTGCCCTGATCTTCCGCTATGCCCTCGACAACAAAGACTTCGAGGAGATAGTGGGGACCAAGTATTTTTTCTTCAACAGGGGCACCGGGAATGTGAAGTACATGAACCACAACCGCCTCCTCTTCTGCTTCAGCCCCTCCATAGGGGGGAAGACGGGTTTTACCCACGCATCGAAGCATTGCTACGTGGGCGCATTCGAAAAAGAGGGAAAGACGTATATCCTCTCCATCCTCGGCAGCAGAAACCTTTGGGGAGACGCTGTCAACATACTGCAGGAGATTTACACGGACGTTCCCACGCAGCGGGAGATATCCCTGGCGAGGGCGAGCAACATTGTTTTCTCCTCCTACCATGTGGGAACGAGCCTCAGCAGAGAAAAGAAGCATGGGGGGCACAGGCACCTGCACAGAGCGAGGAGAGGGAGACACGCCAGGATCCATAGGGCTTGATGAAATTCCGACATACCGTAGCGATTCTCCTCCTTGTCTTTTTTCCCACGAGCCTCCTTGCCCTGACCCTGGATGAAGAAAAGAAGTACGGCCGCCAGGTCTACCAGGAGATTTCAAGGTCAGGCAAGCTTTACTCCGATCCGTATGTCTCCATCTACATGGCAATTGTCAAGACGCGCCTCGAATCAGTGGCAGACTTGCCCCTGCCCATAAAACTGACCATCATCGACTCGACCACCCTCGATGCCTTCGCGACTGTGGGGGGGTACGTCTTCATGACCACCGGCATACTGGAGCAGGCCGACAAGGAGGAGGAGATAGCAGGCGTGCTGGCCCACGAGTTCGGCCACGTGGGGCACCGCCACGTGGCAAAGACGCTCGAGAAAGAGAAGTTCATCAACTGGGGCACCATGGCCGCAATGCTCCTCAGCCTCCTCGCCCCAGATGCGAACGCGAAGATGGCCCTCATGGCGGGGGGCATGGGCGCCGGCCAGTCCCTGGCGTTGAAGTTCTCGAGAGAGAATGAGTACGAGGCAGACATGGCAGGGGTAGGCACGGCGGAGAAAGCGGGGTACAGCGGTGTCGGCTCCGCCGAGTTTCTCAAGAAGATAAGGTCGAGCGACGAAAAAAATGTGCCCCAATACCTCCTCACCCACCCCTATTCCGATGACCGCGTCATCAGGATAGAGGAGTTGGCAACGAAACCCGCCCGCACAAGGGTGGATGATTCGCTCTTTCCCTTTCTCCTGGTCCGTTTGGATATCGTCGGAAGGCCGCTCAGCCCCCAGAAAGAGGGGATATGGTTCAACAGATACCGGAGAGACCCGAAAAACCCGATCGGTGCATACGGGGCCGCTCTTATCTACACGATGGAAGGCGATGTCGAGAAAGCCCTCGCACTGCTCAGGAATATCGACTTTCCTTACAAGCAGATCTTTCTCGGAGAGTTCTTCGTCAACACGAACCGGTATAAGGAGGCGGTAGAGGCCCTGGAGGGTCAGACCCATCCCATTGCCCGTTACTACCTCGCCAGGGCGTACGAGGGGCAGGGCAATCTCCAACTGGCAGGGCAGGTTTACAGGGAATTGGTCCCCTGGGCCTCGACCTATCCCGAGATCTACCAAAAGATAGGCATGGTGCTGGGAAGACAGGGCAACGAGGGCGCGGGCTACGAGTACCTCGGCCGCTACTTTCTCGAAACGGGCAAGGACGGCCCTGCGAGGATGAACCTGGAAAAGGCGGTTTCAAAATACGGTATCAACTCACAGGAATCAGAGGAGATCCTGAAGCTCCTCGATACGATAAAGGGTCCGGGCCAAAAGAAGAAGGGCGATCGGGCCGATGGTTGACCGCACCTGATCAATCCCGCAAGACGCCCCTGTCACCCTTCCATGCCTGAGGTGATGAAGTCCTCGACCTCCTCGATTGTGGGTGCCTCCTTCTGGCAGACGAGAACGAGCGAGCCCCTGGGGCTCCAGACCACGGGGTCGGCGTCCCAGAAGAGGGTGAGGGGACGAAGCCCGCATCGTGCGGCAAAGTGGGCCATGCCTGAGTCGTTGGAAAAGAAGACGCCCCCTTGAGAGAAGCACGCGGCCACATCCCGGAGACCCCTTGGGACCTCTTCATGGGGCACGGACAGAGGTAGGCCCGGGGGCGCCAGGAGCAGCACGTTCAGCCCCCGTTCCTTGAGCCGGGCGAAGACCTCCAGGAAACGATCGACAGGCCACTTACGCTTGGTGCTGCCTTTCTCCGGGTAGAGAATGATGCGGTCCGACGGCCTGCGCGGAAATATCGCTTTCACGGGCGTTGCCCCGTACCGCCCGACCTGTCCGAGCTGGTATTCCTCTGCCGGCACCCTTTCCTCGTCCGGATACATGTCGATGAAGATCAGCTCTCCGCAGAGCAGCGAGAGCCTTTGTCTGAGCGAGCCCGAGCGGTCTTTCCCGAAAAAGATGATGCGCTGCCAGCGCGGCCCTTCGAGGGACGGCGAGAAGAGGTAGGCCCAAGTCCTCGAGTCTATGGATGCGCACCCGGCAAAGTAGGCGGCAAACTCCTCGAGCACCCTTCTTACGCCCACTGCTGTGGACGGTTTGCCGAAATGGCGGCTCAGCGATAGGAATGCGGACTCCGAGATGCACACATCACCGAGTCCGCCGAGGTGGATGAGAAGCGTCTGGCTGCCCGTCACGTAAGAACGATCCTCCTTCTCCCCATAAATGTCCTCGTACTTCTCGACTCTTCTTCGATAGCCGGGCCCCGGTTCGCTGCCGCGTTTTCTGCTTCGAAAGAAATATTGACCCCGAGCCAGAACCTCATGTTGTACCCCGGCCTCGCTACCTGTCGACCCTTACTGACCTTGAACCTGAACTAGCAGTTTATCATTCTCTCGGTGCTCACAAAAGACGCCCTGTTGTGCAGGGAAGCCGCTTTGACAACACCTTCCCCCGGCGTTACAATACTTGCCTATGCACCGATTCGCATTGACCCACGACTACACGCCGGCAGGCGACCAGCCGCAGGCCATCGAGAAGCTCGCCAGGCACATCCTTGAAGGGGTGAAAGAGCAGGTCCTCCTCGGGGTGACGGGTTCCGGCAAGACCTTCACGATGGCCAACGTGGTTGAGCGTATCCAGAAGCCGACCCTCGTCATCTCCCATAACAAGACCCTGGCGGCCCAGCTCTACGGGGAATTCAAGACGCTCTTTCCCGGGAACGCCGTCCACTTCTTTGTGAGCTACTACGACTACTATCAGCCGGAGGCCTACGTTCCCTCTACGGACACGTATATCGAAAAGGACTCCTCCATCAACGAGGAAATCGACAA
>CAYZAF010000273.1:0-1796 GCA_964476435.1 uncultured Syntrophaceae bacterium | reverse complement strand
GAGCCTTCCCGGGCTGGCAGCGAGAAAATTGAGAAGAGTGAACTCGACGGCGGTCAACTGCAGATCGCGTCCGTGAAGGGTCGCCCTGTAGCGGGACTCGTCGAGGGCAAGCCCGCTTTCCGAAAGGGCGGGGCGGCCGCCGGTACGGCGAAGCACGGCCTTGACCCGGGCAACAACCTCGCGAGGGCTGAAGGGTTTGCAGATGTAGTCGTCGGCGCCCAGCTCCAGGCCCAGGAGACGGTCGATCTCTTCGATCCGGGCCGTGACCATGATGATAGGGACCGAAGAAAACGTCCGTATCTCTTTACAAATCTCAATGCCGTCGCGGCCCGGCAGCATCAGGTCGAGGAGGATCAGGTCGGGGTGATGCTCACGCACCCACTCCACGACGCCAAGGCCGCTCTCCAGCCAATGGGGCTCGAAAGCGGCCTGTTTGAGGTAGTCGCTCAAAACGCTCGCGAGCTTCGGTTCATCCTCGACGATCAGGATCCGCCCGCCCATTAGCTTTCCTCCGCGAAGGGAAAGGTAACCGTGATCCCAAGGCCGCCAAGGGGCGAGGCGTGCGCCGTGATCGAGCCCCCGTGGGCCTCGACAATGTTCCGGGAAATGGCAAGGCCCAATCCGGCGCCGCCCGTGGCGCGGCTTCGTGAGCCTTCGACCCGGTAGAGCCTGTCAAAAAGCCTGATGAGATCCTCGTCCGGTATCCCTGGCGGGCTGTCCTCCAAGGTGATCTTGGCCCCTTCTTTTCCGGCCTCGAGGCGGACCTCGAGCCGCCCTCCCCCGTCCGTGTATTTCAAGGAATTCTCCATGAGGTTCGCGAAGAGCTGCCTGAGCCTCTCCGGATCGGCGAGCAGCCATAGCTCCCGGTTTGTCGCCATCTTGAAGGCAAGATCGATCCCCTTCCGGCCAAACTCAGGTCTGAATATTGTGATGCTCTCCTCCAGGATCTCCATGAGGTCGACCTTTTCCTTGCGGTAAGAAAGGGCCCCGAGGTCCGAGAGGGAAAGCTGGTAAAGGTCATCCACCAGCCTCGCCAGGCGCATGACCTCGACGCCGAGAGAGCGTATGGCCTCGGGGGTGACGGCGCGAACGCCGTCCTGCATCGCCTCGATTTCGCTCCGCAGCACGGCGATGGGCGTGCGCAGCTCGTGCGACACGTCCCCCACGAGCTGGCGGCGTGCCTGCTCGTTCTTTTTGAGGGTAAGGGCGAGCGAGTTGAAGCGCCGGGCGAGGAGGCCAAGCTCGTCGGACGACGGCACAGGGACCTGGATGTCGAAATCCCCCCTCGTCATCCGGTCGGTGGCGGAGGTGAGCGCCTTGACGGGACGGACAAGCCAGCGCGCCAGAAGGAAAGAAAAGCCTGCCGCGACAAGAACGAGGGCGCCCGCCATCATGGTTAAGGTCAGTCTCCCCCGCCGCAGGAGGTGGAGCTGCCTCTGGGAAAAGGGTGTCCGTGGCGCCACGCCGAGATAGCCGACGACGCGGCCTTGGTAGACGAGGGGCACCATATTCGTCTTTTCGCGGATTTCCGCCGAGCCGTAAAGGCGCGTCCCATCAGCGTCGAGAATGACGATGCGCGCATCAAGCCTGCGGAGCAGGCTCGACGCAAGAAGCTGCGATGGGGACAATCCCTCTTCCTCGATGGGGCCGGTTTCTTCTTCCGGATGTCCCTCTTCCTGCGGCTGTAGTCGCGCTGACTCGCGTTCATCGCCGAAGAAGGGAACGGCCACGATCCCGAGCAGGCTGAAAGGGTCGCCGTGGAGGAAATCCCAGTTTTTATGCTCGCCGTAATGGTC
>CAYZAF010000272.1:0-8782 GCA_964476435.1 uncultured Syntrophaceae bacterium | reverse complement strand
TGGATGTAGTTCTTGAGGAGCGTTCCAACCCCGGACCAGTGGTGGCTCCTCACTGGCCTGGTATTGACCAAGGCAGTGGCCCTCAAGAAAAGGGGGTGGCTGTAGACACCCCGGTCGGCCACGGCCATATTCTCCCCGCTGATGCCTATGTCGAGGAGCCTCCGGCGGATAGCCTCCTCCATCTCGGGCGGAGTGGGCAGGTTACGCCACGAGTTACTCTTTATGCCTACCACATCGGACTTTCTGAAGAGCGCCTGCCATGCCTCAAGGGGCTCCTTCCTGTCGAGGAGCTTCGCTACCCCTTCGTCGAGCATTCTCTGGAGCACGTCGCCCTTTATAGCGCCATCAGGGCCCACAACGTCCTGGTCCCTCACAAGGACCACCTTCGCCGTCTCCTCGGCTTTGCCTTTTGCGGGCAGGCCCAAGGCCGTTGCTGCGGCAAGGCCTGCCGTGCCCTTTAGGAAGTCCCTGCGGGTGATCTTCATCGTTCCTCCTTCAGTTTCGTCCTTGCCGCGTCTATCAGCTGATCTGCGGTCCCTTTCTCAGGAGCGTGAAGGGCTATTATGAGGTGCCTGCCCTCCATCGTTGCCGTTGTCCACGTGCCCTGCGCCTCTGCCATGCCACGGGCGTCCAGCTTGTAAGACTTCTTGAAAGCGGCAAAAGCAGAGGCCGCCTTTCCTTGCGTTGGAAAGGCGACGAGGAGCACGAACGTCCTGGGTTTTCCATAGTCGTACCGGGCAAAGACAGCTTCAGTGTCGGCTTCGAGGCCGAGGATGTTCTCTTGCGCGATGAAGCACCGCTGGTTGAGCAGCACATGGCTCCTCACAAACCTGGCGGAGTCCGCCACCTGGCGATTGCCGGGCAGCGCCTCCATGAGCCGGGGCGGCTCTCCTTCTGCGACCATCGACGAGGCGAGCCTCCGGCCGATCTCGAGGACCGCCTGTTCCTGCTCGTTCCCCTCACCTTCCCCGTAAATGCTGACAAAATGCCTGCCCTTCCAGAAGCGGAGCATGCCTCCGCCAAACTCCGATCCCTGGCCGATGCCTGCATCCGGGTCCTGCCTGTCCCAGGCGAAGACGCCAAAGGCGTCCTCCGGCGTTCCCATCTCGTAGACCTCCGCGATGATCGCCGGACGACCCTCTCTTTCGAAGCGGTTGACAAAGAGCTCCTTGAAGTTATAGGCGAGAAAGACCTCGCCGGCCCCGTCGATGTAATCGAAGATCGCCTTACCCCGGTAGGTCGCAGAATCTCCCGTCTTCTTCCATCCCCCTGCGTCAGAGGGCCAGTCGATCGTCCCGTCCATCCCTTGCGTCTCCACGGCAAATCCGGGCCGCGGCAAAAGGAAGAGGCACGCGATAACGACGAAGAGCGCCTTCCTCCCTTTCGCGAGCACTGTCGAGCCACCTCGATTAAGTCCTATCCCTCCGGTCGCTGGGGGCCGGTCCGGATATCTTTTCTCTGGATTATATACGATTGGCGGAAGCACGTAAAGACGCCTCGAGCTCTAGCTTCTATTCATCACTATCTCTTGGCCGCTTCTTTAGAAGATGAGCTGCGATGTTGTGCTTTTTCAGGAGGGCGCAGAAATTCGGCCTTACCATGCCCACCCGCTCGGCAGCGCGGGTGATATTGCCTTTGCTCGCCTTGAGCGCTTTGATGAGAAATGCCTTTTGTATTTGTCCAAAAACATCTTCCAGGAGTTGTTGTTTGCGGGCTTTCAATTCTTCGATCGTTTCGGGGACCTGATCGGATATCCCGTATCCCTTCGTGGGCAATTGTTCCGATAGATAGAGCAGATCGAGGGTTGGCTCGTCGGTCATGATTACCAGACGCTCCACAGCGTTCTTCAGCTGCCGGACATTGCCGGGCCAATGGTACTTCATCAGCGTCTCCAAGGCGTCGTCGGAAAACCCTTCGATACGCTTGCCCGTCCTATGGCAAAAGTGTCGCAAGAAGTGATAGGCGAGCTTGGGGATGTCCGCCTTCCTCTCCCGAAGGGGCGGGATGTAAATGGGAAATACGCTCAGCCTGTAGAACAGATCCTCCCTGAAGGTCCCCTCTTCCACCATTTTCCTCAAGTCCCGGTTGGTCGCCGCAATGATCCTGTTGTCGGCGATCTTGAAGTGGCTCGAACCGACTGGTTTGTATTCTCCCGTCTCCAAGACGCGCAAAAGCTTCCCCTGAATCTCGAGGTCCAGATTTGTCACGTCATCCATGAAGAGGGTCCCGCCGTGGGCGACTTCGAAAATGCCTTCTCTGTCGTGGAATGCACCGGTGAATGCGCCCTTTACATGGCCAAAGAGCTCACTTTCCAGAAGACTTGGCGAAAAGGTGCTGCAATCCACGGCGACGAACTGCCGCGAAGCCCTCTCGCTGTGGGCATGAATAGCGCCGGCAAAGAGCTCTTTTCCGGTGCCGCTTTCTCCGTAAAGGAGCACCGTACTGTCTGTGGGCGCGACTTTCTCGATCTGTTCGAAGATCCGGAGGATTTTAGGATCTTCGCCGACTATGCTCTCAAAGCTGAACCGGTTGAGCCGTTCTTTTCTCAAGGAGAGATTCTCTTCTGCCAGCCGTTTTTTCTCGATTGCCTTGTCTACGGCGAATAGGAGCTGATCGTCGGTGAAGGGCTTGGTCAGGTAGTCGAATGCCCCTGATTTAATTGCTTCTATCGCATTTTGAACGGTGGAATATCCGGTCATGACAATAAAGTAGATTTCCGGATTGGTTTGATGGAAAGCCTTAAGAATATCCATCCCGTCCATGTCCGGCAGTTTCATATCGAGAAGGACGATATCGTACGGCCTTTCATGGATCGCATCCAGTCCTTCCTTGCCGGTCAGGCAAGTGTCAACCATGCGGTCCTTGCCGGAAAGGACAAGGCTGGAGCTCTTGCAGATGAGCGGCTCGTCATCTACGACTAGGATCCTAACGGGTTTCATTTCTTATTTTCCCAATATCTTCGTTGAGGCCCTCAGATGATGAGGGGAGCTCAACGGTAAAGGTAGTTCCTTTCCGTCTGGCGCTGCTCGCGGCATAGATGCGGCCCCGGTGTTTTTGGATGATGCCGTAGCTGACTGCGAGGCCCAGACCGGTCCCTTTTGGTTTCGTGGAGAAGAAGGGCTCAAAGATTTTTGACATATGCCCGGACGGGATGCCGCAGCCCGTATCGGTTATCTCGCATCTTACCTGGCCCCCGTCCGGAGCAAGGTAACTTCTCACCGTGATTGTTCCCTTATCTTCGATTGCCTGCAAAGCGTTCAGCAGAAGGTTGACGAACACCTGCCCGATCTGATCCTTATCCACCAGTATGTCGGGAATGTCGGTTGACAGCTGTCTTTTGCTGGCAATGTGGCGGAGCCGGAACTCGTTCTCCAGCATATGGAGGGCCCTGTCCAAGACCTCGTTGACATTGGTCATGGTCATGTGGGGTTCGCTCTCCCGGGAGAATTCCAGGAGCTCCTGGATTATTCTCTTGCAGCGGATCGTCTCCTGGACAATGAGATCGAGGCCCTCTTTGATAGACCCCTCCTGGC
Source organism: uncultured Syntrophaceae bacterium (assembly GCA_964476435.1). Taxonomy (GTDB): domain Bacteria; phylum Desulfobacterota; class Syntrophorhabdia; order Syntrophorhabdales; family WCHB1-27; genus CAVVNC01. Next base: position 5,249 of record CAYZAF010000272.1, on the reverse strand, counting down.
CAACCTTCTTAGACAAGTTGGAACTGAACAACAGGATGCTGGCGAGGGGGTTATTGATCTCGTGCGCGATCCCCGCTGCCATTCGCCCCATTGCGGAAAGCTTCTCCGTCTGGAGTGCCAGGTGATCGTACCGCGATTTCTGCTCTTCGATAAGCCTCGTTCTGTCAATGACGAAGGCTCCCTGTTCGGCAACGAACCTTACGAAATCGAGCTCCTCTTCGGAGAATTCCCGCTGGTCGGAGAAATAGATCCGAAGGATGCCGAGGGTATCACTTCCCATGGCGAGGGGGGCATCGATGGCCATCCGGAGGCCCTCGGCCCATGCTTCTTTCGGATACTGAATGCGTGGATTGGTGCGCATGTCGCGGATGATAACGACCTGCTGCCCATTGCAGAGGTCGGTGATGATGTCTTCCCTTGAGATGGGGCTCCGGGAAAGCAATCGTTCCCCTAAACCCGACAAGCCGTAAGCTGCAAACAATTCAAACTGATGCGTCTCCCGGTTGAGGATTCGTATTACGCCGCCCACGGCGTTCAAGGCCTCCACGGACTTTCGCGCCACAATATCGAGTACATCCTTGACACGGGTGTCGGTGTGAATCGAGGCCCTGATTTCACGGAGCACCCCATAAATGCTCTCAGTGGTAATCTCGTGGGGCATGGCGTCCTCCTTATCTTTAGAGATAGGCGTGCAAGGCTACCCCTTTGTCTTACATTCAATTATACACCCAAATCCATCGAGGTAAGTGATAAATTTCTCAAACTACAAATTTTGCAGTAATTTCAACCGACATGGTTTGCTCCTTTCTTTCCGAGACAGGTGCCTGGGAGACCTATCTATCGTATATTCGGCTATACACCCGCTAAACCGGTAAACGGAAGTGATAGATTTCCCAAACAGCACATTTGCCCGTAATTTCATGGGGCAGCGCATCCCCCATACTTTCCGAGAGAGGCGTCCCCGGGGATACATGTCTCTCGTATATTTGGCTATACACCCGCTAAACCTGCGAAAGAAAGTGAAAAAATTCTCAAACTCTATTCTGCCCGTACAAACAACGATACGATTTGGGGCCGCAACCGGTGCGCGCGCTCCTATCACAAGTGCCCTATTCAGGCTGACTATCAAGGCTATTCATTGTTTCCCCGACTTTCTTAGTCCTGCGGTATTCCTCTTGCAAAGAGATGGCTGGAAGGGGACAGAAGCAAGAAAGAAATACGTAAGCATGGAGGTGGTACAATGGATCGGATGCAGACAATTGTTCGGAAAGAGCCTGCCTACCGGCCTTCCGTTCTCCTTGTGGAGGATGAATTCACCGTAGCCAAAGGGCTTCAAATGGTGATGAATGATGGGGGCTACGAGGTGGACATGACCGACTCAGGGAAGGGCGCCCTGGACAAATTCCGGAGCAGAGATTTCGATCTCGTGGTAGCCGACCTGCGACTTCCCGACATCGACGGCATGGAGGTGATTCAGCGCGTACGTGAGAAACGGCCTGACACCAAAGTCGTCATTATCACGGGATATCCATCTGTCTCCACAGCTGTCCAGGCGGTGAAGATGGGGGTATCAGACTACCTGCCCAAACCCTTTACCGACGATGAGTTCATGGCGGCCGTGGAGGAAGCGGTAAGCTATCGCGCAAAAGGCTCGACAAAATCGCCTGTCACGGAGACCCAGAAAGAACAGCTCATCCAGAGGCAGGAAGTAATCCGTGTCCTCGAACGGGCACATAAAAACAATGCGTTCTGGTGCGACTTGATGGAAAACGGCTCCGAAGCCCTCAGGCATTACCGCCTGTCTTACGACGCTAAGGCAGCCATAATATCCGGCGATCTGAACTGGATCCAGGAGAACGTCGGTGAGCTCACCGAGGAGCAGCTGGTGTTTATGCACAGGCGTCTGGAACGGGAAGCGTGGTAGCCCGTTATCTCGCGGTGCGCCGGCGCCTATCTTGACGGCGGAAAGACAGATAGTTCCAATTCTAAATCATGACGATATCGAGGCGCCGAGGAAGGAGCGACGAAGGTGTACAGCTGCAGTACATCGAGGAGCGAACTGACGAAGGCAACAAAGAGAGCGCCGAGTTAGAATTGGAATTAGATAGGATAAAGCGGATGCTCTATAAGAGAGTGAAAAGGAGGGCAAAGGGATGGTGACGAAAATCGATCATATCGGTATCTTCGTAAAGGATCTGGAAAGTAGCGTCGGGAAGTACACCCGTCTCCTCGGTCTGGAGGCAGGAAAGATAGAGGAAGTGACGTTCGATGGCGCGGTCGATCGCCTAGCGTTTCTTCCCCTCAGGGATGCTTCTATCGAGCTCATAGGCACGACCGCGGAAAAGGGATTTGCTGCGGATTTCCTGAAGGAGAAAGGGGAGGCAATCCATCATGTTGCGTTTGAGGTCGAAGACCTGGACAAGGTTTTCGGGGAGCTCACGTCACGAGGGGTGGCCTTTCTCAAGAATCGGGTATTGGAAGGGTCGCGGGGCACAAAGGTGGCTTTTTTTCAGCCGGAAGAGTTCAACGGCGTCTATATCGAGCTCGTCGAGCGGCGATAAATGACTCTGCTGCGAGCAGAGAGGGTACCCAAGATCACGAGCGAAAAGCGAGGGTGAGCGCACGAGGCCGGGGCACCCGCAAAGCGGGTCGTGGCTTTGCTGCCGGAGGGGGTGCTGAACCCCAATAATTGCCAGCGGAGCGAAGCGACCGCCCCCTTTAGCGCCCTTCCCTACTTCTCTTCCACCGGTATCATCTTGATCTTCCAACTCTTGATGGGCGGCCAGACAGGCATCCGCTCTCCCTCCCACCACTGGAGGCCAAGGCAGGGGATTTCGGAGATTCCTCCCTTGTTGAACTTGATGTCTCCCATGACAGTGCCCTTGAATTCGTTTCCGAAGACAGCGTCCCTCACTTTCGCCGATTCGAAAGAGCCAGCCCTCTCTATGGCCATGGCCAGGATCTGCGGGGTAGCGTAGTGAAATCCGACGCTCACGGAGTCCTTGCCGAACTGTTTCGCATACCTCTGGCCGAGCTCCTTCGCCCCCGGGTTGCCGCCGTTTTCGGACCAGAACCCGTCATGGATGACGTAGTTGGCGTCCTTACCCATGGCTTTCAGGAATTCCGTGGGCCAGAAGGCCTTCCATCCCTGTATATACCGGAGCTTCAGCTCTGCCTCTTTTGCCTGGCGCAAGAACGTGATCCCGTCCGTAGGGGGCCCCTGAAAGATCAGGGCGTCTGCATTGGCCGCTTTGATCTTGAGTATCTGGGAAGAGAAGTCCTTGCTCCCCACGGGAGCCGTGTCGTCCACGACGAACGCATAGCCGTGCTCTTTTGCCCAGTACTCGAATTTTTCCCTGAAGTACTGCCCGTCCAGGTCTTCCTCAGTGATGACGGCAGGCTTCTTGATCTTGTCGCTCGGGGCAAGGGAGTCCCAGATCAGGAAGGGCATCCGGCACGCAAGCGACCGGCGATAGCAGAAGTCCGCCACCCACTTGTAGTTCTGCCCTTCAGCCAGGTCGGGGGAGAGGATGTTGACGAGGTAGAAAACGCCGTACTTCTCCGCGACCACGGCCGCTGCAAGGTTCTTGCGCGACGTATCGGTGGACATGAGGAGGTCTACCTTGTCGAACTTGATGAGCCTTTCCATGGCAGCCGCAGCCTGTTCAGGGGCGCTCTTGTCGTCAGCGAAAATGAGCTTGAGGGGCAGCTTCTTGTTGAGCTCTTTGACATAGACGCCTCCCCTTTTGTTGATGTCGGCAACGGACTGCTCGTATCCCCATCTCTGCTCGATGGCCGTCATCGCATCCACCCCTGTCATGGAGTTGACGGCCCCCACCCGGATTTCCGTCTTATCTGCTGCTGAAAGCCCGCCTGCGCCCATGAGAGACGCAACAGAAAGAAGAAGGAGCGCTGCTGCCGCCATCACCATCGTTCGTTTCACCATGTTACCCTCCCTGTTTGGCAAAAACACGTTTACCTATGGCAACCCAATCCGATGAACAAAGAGGCGCCATGCCATGGCGCTTGCTGCCGGCAGATAAGCACCCTGCTCCACCCCTCACAGGCCCGGGCGGCCCGGATACCTGGCTGCGATTGCCTTGACCTCCGGCGCATCGAGGGCGCTCATATGTCCCCGATCGAGCACCAAAGTTTCCCCCACGCGCCAGGTTGCGCCCTGAATGTCTCCCGTACAATGCATCCAGTACGGATACCCCGGCACTGGCGGCGGTGCCCCGATGTGAACGTGCACATTCGAGGAGCCGCAGTGGTCGATGAGACGGCGGTACTCCACGTCGGGGCACTGGTGCGGCTCGACGTGGGCCAGGGGATGGACGCCCGAGTGGAGGGCGGTGAAGTCATAGACAGCCTTGCCGAGGCGGCCCTCCATCTCTTTGAGAAAGGCCTTCAAGCGTCCCGCCTCCGGGCCGCCCTCGATTGCGGTGATGCGGCAGTTCTCGACGAAGATCCTCATAGGCTCGGTCAGGAAAGAGGGGATGCCGATGTAGCGGGGCCACCAGCTGAGCATCCTGTCGATCTTCACGACGCCGGACGTCTCCTTCACCTCGATGGGCGGGATCACCCATTCGGGCCACGGCCTGTAGCCGCCGACCTCATGGCGGCGAGTGGTGTAGACCGGAAAAAGCGGGTTCGTCGAGGCTGCCACGATGCCCCGTAGGTCGGTCCCGTTCTCGTGGGTCAGCTGCCACGCCGCCCCTGCCTTGAAGGGAACGGAGGCACAGTAGCGGATCTCGCTGACGAGCTCGTGGGGCGTCTGCGCCCAGGCAGTGCAGAGCAGGGGGGCTGTCGTCGCGAAGTTGCGGACCATGATGAACCCGAGCTCGGTGATGAGGTTTCTGAACTCTACGATCTCCTCGACCACGAGATCGAAAGAATGGTTGATGAGCACATCGCATCCCTTCAGTGCCGCCTTAACCACAGGAGGAATCCGCCAGGCATGGGCCTTGGCGGGCTCATCTATCCAGAGGACCGACGCATTGGCGCCGCGATGCTCCACCGCGGCCTGGATCCAGTTGATCGCCTGCTCGTCCACGAGGTTGTAACCGCCGTAGAGGCCGTCGATCTGGGCGAGGATGAGAACCTCCTGACCTGCCTTGAGCCGGGCGCAATGATCGAGCATGTCATCTATGGCTACTGCAGCCCCTCTAGGTATACCTTGTAGATTGGACATTCAAACCTCCTTCGGTCTTTGATGTTCAGGGCGTCGTTCTTCCTCCCCCTTTTCGCTT
>CAYZAF010000271.1:0-4915 GCA_964476435.1 uncultured Syntrophaceae bacterium | reverse complement strand
TTCCTGCCTTCAAGTTCTCCTAATGTGATACTCCGCAAACAGGAACGCCCTACCGTAGGTATTTGCCTCGGAATCAGGCGCGTGGAGTAAGGAGAAGCCCCACACCAGATAAGGTGCGGGGCTTGCCTCTTGATCCCCAGTACGCTCGTCTTTCGTGACGGGTCCCCCCAACCCCTCCCGGCGATGCGAATCGAGAAGGAACAGCCTTTGCGCGGACGGTTAAGCCACGATCTCCCATCTATGGGGAATTCTAATGTCGTGTCGCTCTCATGGTTTGGCGAGGCGGTAGCGCCTTGGCTTCTTTGCCCCAGGATAATACATGCATTCTTCTGTACCGCCGGATGCAACAGCGAGGATGGGACAAGATCCACCTGCCTCAAGCGGGGCACCCCCGTCCAAAGAGGTATCTTGAGAGCAGCCACAGCGCTACGGGGGTAGCGCGCTGGTGTCTCCGGCCGGTGTGGACGACGGCATGGAAGAATCGATGATATGTGGATGCCATCTGAGCCGTGCTGGCCGAGGATCAAGATAAAAATGTACCAAATCGTCTTAGCGGGGCACCCCCGTCCGATTACACATATTGAGAGCAGCCCGATTGCCACGGGGGTAGCAACCGAGGCCCTGCGGTGAAGAGCGCGCCATTAATGCGGGGCACCCACCGTCGACAGGTGGGTAGCAACGCGATTCTGAAACATGCCGTTGGCCGCGCCTAAGATAAAACCGCTTTAGCTTTTTCTGTGGTGGTGATGGCGGTGGGAAGCAAGCTTTCCCGGCCTTGCCATTCTCCGCCTGGCAGACTTCTTGACTGTCTGGGCGGCGAGGGCGAGCTTCGCCGAAGGCGAGGAATGGCCTTTCTTCGGCCCCCTGAGGGCAATCACCCCGTCTCCGTCCTGTGACGGCCCGGACGCCTGATCGAGGGCTGCTGGCCCCTGTCGCCCCTGGGGCAGCGTGATGGGGGATTCCTCTTCGCCTGACGTGGTCTCGTCCTTCTGCGCGCTCGCAAAACGGGGGACATAGACGACGCGGGCCGTCTGCTGCCGTTGGGCATCCCTGTTCACGAGCCCGAGGTCCGATCGGGAAATGTCATACCGCTTCAAGACCCTGCTCAGGGAATCCCTTTTCGTCATGCAGACCTTGACCACCCCGACCACCTTTTTGCCATTCATGAGATCTGCCTCGAGCTTCTTGCTCACCACGTCGAGCTCCGGGGTCCCGGGGAGCTTGATCTGGTACTCCTTCCGGTCGGGCGGTGTTATGCCCGTGAGAATCTCTGGATTGAGGGCCCTCAATTCGGCAAGGTCCAGGGAAAGGGCGTGGGCAATAGTCTTAAGGGGCACGCCTCCCGGCACGGCAATCCGCGTCAGCCTGTAGATGGGGGCGGATTCCAGGTCCATGAACCCATATTTTTCCGGGTCTTTTGCGATGAGAGCCGCGGCGATCAATTGGGGCACGTATTCCTGCGTCTCTTTCGGCAGCGTCTTGTAAGCGCGCAACTTCCAGAAATCCTTCGTTTCCTCTTTCTTGATGGCCCTCTTCACCCGGTTTTCGCCTGCATTATAGCTGGCTGCAACGAGATACCAGCATCCGAACCGGTCGAAAAGCGTCTTCAAATAGCGGGCAGCTGCCACCGTCGATTTCTCGAGATCGTACCGCTCGTCTACCCAGTAGTCCACCCTCAGTCCGTACCGCCTGCCCGTCTCGTTAATGAACTGCCAAGGGCCGCTTGCCCTTGCGCGGGAACAAGCCTTCATGTTAAAGCCGCTCTCGATCATGGACAGGTAGACGAGGTCCTCGGGAAGGCCGTTTTTCTTGAGAATGGACTTAATGGTGGGGGCATACCTCTCCGAACGCTTGAGCCAGCGTGCGAAAATAGCGCGTTTCGGTCCGGTAAAGCATCGTATGTGCCGGTCTACCGCATCGTTGAGCACGACCGGTATGTCAAAGTCATCCTGCTCAGCCTCTCGGTGCAGGGCGTCCCGAAGAGCCTCGAACTTACCCCTTGCCTCTTCGGTAAGCCCCTCCTGGTCCGGGAGCAACGGAGCCTCTCCTTTGCTTTCCATATCTGGGGAGCCCGTCTCAATCGTTCCCCCGAGCAAGGGATTGTCCGGCAGTTCCCCTTCGCTGTCGGCGTCGGCGCCCGCTATTGCGCACCCATTTTGGGTCTGGTCTTCGCTCCCGACATCCCCACACATGCCCGGGGGACCGCCGAGGAGGAGGAGAACAACGAGCATTATGGCGGCGATAGAGTATCTCACCATAGTGGGAGGAAGGATAGCAGAAGTCATGTGCCGGAAGCAAGAAAAAAATGGTCTCTCTGTGACCGGGAGCGCTTTCGCAAGCCCCGCGCCTTTCGGGCTTAGGTCGAGGAGCGCCATGAATTGGGCTTTATTCCTTTCCGGGAAGCGTAAGCCCTGTGGGCGGGGAGCTTCACTGACGGGGAGCCGCCGGTCCCTTTCTTCCGGATCAGGTCGTGTAGTGGGCGTTCTCCCTGATATACCCTTCGGTCAGGTCGCAGCCCCAGACCGTCTCGGAATACTGGCCGTTCCCCAAGATGACCTCTAGGTGGACCTCATCTCGCTTAAGCATCTCGGAGATTGCATCGAGGGGGACCTCGTCGCGGTCGATCGTCTCGGCGTCTATCATGGGCCTCTCAATCCCTTCACCGAAGAGAATCTTCAGGCTGGCGATGTCGACACGATAGGTGAAGACCTTGCCGACAGCCATCACGAACCTGCCCCAATTGGGGTCTGCCCCGTATATCGCCGTCTTGATGAGGGGCGAGTTTATTATCGATTTTGCGGTGAGGAGCGCTTGCTCGGCGGAAGCGGCGCCCGATACGATCAACTCTATCAGCTTCGTGGCGCCTTCGCCGTCCCGCGCTATTTCTTTGGCGAGATGGACAGCCATGGCCGAGAGGACCTCTTCGAACCGGCCCAGGTCTACTTTTCCGGCGAGGCCGTTGGCCAATATGACGACTGTGTCGCTCGTCGACGTGTCCGTATCGACCGATACGCGATTGAAAGACTTATTCACCACCCTTTCCAACATGGGCTGCAGCTCAGAGGATGGGATGGCTGCATCGGTCGCAAAGTAGCAGAGCATGGTCGCCATGTTCGGCTCGATCATGCCCGCGCCCTTGGCAATACCGAGCATCGTCGCGCCCTCCACTTGCGCGCTCACCCACTTGGGCCTCGTATCGGTCGTCATGATGCTCCTGGCGAAGGTCTCGATATGGCGCTCGGTCTTCCCGAAATCCTCTTTCAGCGTCGAGCACCCCCTGACGATGACATCCATGGGGAGGCGCCTTCCGATCACCCCAGTGGATGAAGGCAGCACCGATGAGGCATCGATGCCACATTGCTGAGCAAAGAGCTCGCAGATCTTCCTCGAATCCTCTACCCCCCGCTCCCCTGTGGCGACGTTTGCGTTCTTGGAATTGACGATCACCCCCTGGAGCACCCCATCCCGCAGATGTTCCCTGCCGACGAGGACCGGCGCACCGGGCATCGTGTTTCTCGTAAAGACTCCGGCCGCCTGGCAGGGCACGTCCGAGAGGATGCCGCCAAAATCGAGTGTGCCATCCTTTATCCCGATGTTCTTGCCGAACCAGGAAAACCCCGGCACAATCCGGATAGCTCCCTCCATTGCCAACCTCCCCATGTGCTTCTTTACCAGAGCCCGGTCCCGCGCCTTTTTTTAGGAAAGCTCGTCAAAGGGGCCTATACGCACGATCGGGCTTTCTATTATATCCGGTTTTGAAGATCCTGACGAATGCTTCAGGGAGGCAGCGCGGGCGGCCCGCCCGTCATTTGTCCTCGAGCGCCTGCTCCGCTTCTGCCATCCTCCCCATTGCGACCTCTTCGGTCACCATCACCGTGGCGCATCGCGGACATTTCAAAAGATCGATGGAGAAAACCATGCCGAGATACCTGACCCGCACGCTGGCCGTCACGAGAGCCTCTCCGCATGCTTCGCAGACCCAGTCGCTCTCCGGGAACGATCCCCCTTTTTCTTTCATGATCCGCCTTGATCCACGAGCTCCATGCGGTGAAAATAGGCGTTGTGGACCCTGAAGCCCCTCCCTTCCGGGCTGTATTCGACCCAATAGGTCACCTGGGAGGGCCGGAAGGAGGCGAGGTACCTTTCGGAAGCCCGGCTCCGGAGCCTCTTGCCGGTCAGCTCGGCGTGATGGATCACCTTCTGCACATCTTCCCTCAGGATGCGCCGCTCCTCCATCCGGGCCGCCACCTCATCGGAGATATAGAGCTCAATCTTTTCGTATTCTTCCATATCTCGCTCCTTCTTCCCCCACAGGGATGCGAGCAGCGTCCGTTTCAGCCGGAACCTATTCTCGCTCCGTTCCGAATAGCCGAGGGCCCTGGCAGCTGCCGGGTCTGCCGAATCGGCAGCGAAGAGAAGGTCAAGGACGTGGGAGATGCGCTTTCCTGTGGCAGCGAGGGCATTGCGGCACATGGCGCAGTAGGTTACGTAGTCGGAGGGGCTCTCCAAGGCCCGCCTCCGGGCGACATCCTTTGCCAGAGAAGGGTTCGCCGCGGACATCAGTCCCCCGAAGCCGCAGCACTCGGTCTTTGCCCGGCTCAAGGGCAGTTCCTCCATGGAGTACCCCAGCCGCTCGAGAAGGGCCCGCACAGACTCCTGCATTTCGGGCTCGTGTCTCGCCGTGCACGGGTCGTGGATCGCGAGCCTCCCTCGGCCTTTCGCATGCAGCCGGCTGGCATCGACGGATTCTGCCAGTACGCGCCACAGCGTGACAAGCCCCATCTCGGGCACGTGCTCCTTCAAGGTCTGAAGGCATGTGGGACAGGCCACAACCACCGTGGGTTTGCCCAGCCCCACCCAGTCTTCCGTGAGCGCCGTAAGGGCGTTTTCATACAGATCAGCCCTGCCCGCCCAC
>CAYZAF010000270.1:0-2915 GCA_964476435.1 uncultured Syntrophaceae bacterium | reverse complement strand
CGTGGATGCTCGTGGCGTAGGCTTTGGCCTCCTTTTCATGGCATTGGGCGCAATCGGGCGGCGGCAACGGGCTGTCGTGGGGAAGCTGCCTGATGCCGACGTGGCAGTCCACGCACGCAAGCTTGGCGTGAACGGAATGTTCAAAGAGTTCACTCTGAAAAACGAGCGATTCCGTCTTCCCCTTGACGACCCGGGTGATGTTGGGCTCGAGGTGGCAACCCAGACAATCGCTGTTCGCGAGTTTTGCCGGCGCGCCCGTCGGAGCTTTCTCCTGGGCCAAAGCAACGGGGCCTGTCAACAAGGAGAAGGCCAGCAGGTAAAGCACCACGACTAGGCAGGTTTTGATCCCGGTTACGACCGCGTGTCGGCGGGCGAGACAATCGAGGGTGATTCTTATCGTTATTGTCGCATTTGCAGGCGTTGTGGATTTCCCCGGACGGACAGGAAGCGCAATTTTGGCAGTTTTCATCCGTGTGCCACTCGGCGCAAGTTGTCGGTCCGACGGCGCGTCTAAAACGTCGCCAACGCTCACATGAAGGTCGCTTTCTGAGATCAGATCACCTCTGCGTGGTCTTTTGGCTTACGCCACTCATCCTGACCCCGTGGGGCCTTTTCGTCGCTGAACCCTGCAGCCAATGAACGTGACGGCTTTGGGCCTGTGAAGGCTGACCGCTTCGGGCTGTCGCGAAAAAGCTTTTACCAGGTGCTCATGGTCGCCCTTTCGCACCACACGAGGACCGCCTGCAAATAATATATGGGGCGCCTTTGTGGGGCGCAAGAGAAAATTTCACGGACGTTCGGCGGGGGAGTCGTGGAATTCGATCCACCCCGGTCAAGGGCTCCAACCGGCCAGCTTGCAGACCAGGCCGACAACGGCTCCGCCCATAATGATCCACGCCGAATTGATCCTGAGCCTGAAGAGGACGAGGGCCGAGACTACTGCGAGACCGAGCGTGAGCCAGTCGACTATGGCAGCACGGCCGAGCTGCCAGGTGACCCCCACCATGAGCCCGAGGGCGCCCACGTTCACCCCGTCGAGGAAAGCGCTCGCCCATTTGGAGCGCCGGAGCGCGCCTACCAGGGGGAAAACAGCCGCGGCGACAATGAAAGCGGGGAGGAAGATACCCAGGGTCCCGAGTAAGCCTCCCTTAACGCCGCCCAGGAGATAGCCGATGAACGTGGCGGTGGTGAAGACTGGCCCCGGCGTGAACTGGCCGACGGCCACGGCGTCGAGGATCTGGCGGTCCGTGAGCCATCGGAGCCGCTCCACGAAGTCCGCCCGAAGAAATGCGAGGAGCACATAGCCGGAGCCGAAGACGACGGACCCGATCTTGAGGCACGTGAGAAAAAGGCTGGCGAGGCTGAAAGGCGCCGCCGCGGCAGGCAGGCCTAAAGCCGGCAGGATTGCAAAAACGGGTGCGCCCCCTCTCCATTGGCGCCTTCCGTTCCTCAGGATCATCACGAGAAAACCGGCGCCGAAGATGAGGGCGATCGCGTTGAGCCCCCAGAGATAGAGAGCGAGCGCGGCTGTGGCCACACATGCCAGGAGGGCTCCTCTCACCGCGGTCCTCAAGAGCTTCCACAAGGCCTGGACGATGACGGCAACGACAGCGGGCTTGATGCCGTAAAGGAGCCAAGCCGCCTGCGGCAAGCTGCCATACGTGACATAGGCCCATGCTATGGCGAGGACGATGATCATGGCCGGCATGATGAAGCAGGTCCCGCCCGCAATGAGGCCCCTCCACCCGGCTCTCTCGTAGCCGAGATAGATCGCCATCTCCGTCGAGCTGGGTCCCGGGATGATGTTGGCGGCCCCCAAGAGATCGAGGAAGCGCTCCTCGCTCACCCATCGCCGTTTCAGGCACGCCTCGTCGTGCATCATGGCGATGTGGGCCGCAGGGCCGCCGAAACCTATGGTGCCGAGCTTGAGAAAGACGCGAGCCACCTCGCGAACCGAACCCTTCTTGTTGTCTTGGGTGACCCTAATCACACCGCCCGCTCCTTCACCCAACGTCTTTCCTCAAGCATCTTTTCCGTGGTGACGCAATCGTCATTCGTTTCCCTTAAGCGGCGTTGACAAAGAGTCTTCACCGCGGCGATTCCTTCTCCCCGGCCTTTGGAGGGCCCCACGTCAGGTAATAGGCCGCATAGAAGAAGAAATTCGCGGGGCCGTGAATGTCAGTGCCCGCAGAGCAGATGAAATGGTGCACATCGGTGAAGTTGATGATGGCACCGGCGTTGTATCCCGTCTCGCTCTGCCCGCCCGTGAAGGACGGCGTCTGGTGAAATATCTCCGCCCCGAGGGTGAGCCATTTCGTGATATCCCTCTGGAGGAGCCAGCCCGCAAACCAGTAGTCCCTGTTGCCCGTGCCCGGGTTTATCCAGTACCCTCCCCCGCCGTAGCTCGTCCAGGGACCCCCACTCTTCTGGAGCCACACGGGAAAGAACAACTGGGGCTGGCCAGTGCCGAGGCCCCTTGCCTTGCTCCCCGTCGGGACCTCGAGGAGAGGGAATATGCCGACCATGGGCACGTAGTCGCTCTCCTGGATAAACCGGTACTTGACCCCAAGCTCGACGTCGCCCGGGCCGAAGAGGGTCGGGCCGTCCTTGGCCCGGCTGTAAGCATCGGGAGCGAGCAGGTGGAGCTGGACGTCCGGCGCTACGCCATAGTTTGTCTCCAAGTGGGGAGCGGTGCCGGAGAGGCTCCCCCTATCGTTTTCATACTGGGTGGCCGCGTAAAATTCCCAGTGTTCGTAGTCCACCGGCTCTGGGTCGTCGGTGCGGAAAGGCGGACCCGCGAGAGTAGGCAAGGCCCAAAACACTGCGACAATCACGATTGCCCATACCCATGACCCCAAGCGCGCCGCTGCCATGCTCTCAATGTAGTTTCTTTTCTCCTCCCGCGCCACGGCGTA
>CAYZAF010000269.1:0-6350 GCA_964476435.1 uncultured Syntrophaceae bacterium | reverse complement strand
ACGTCATCACGGGCCAGGCGATCCTCTACGACAAGGACCGCATGGGATACGAGTACTCGGTCGTGGAGATACCCTCTCACCTTTCCGCTGCCTTCAAAGAGGCCCGGGAAGAGATGATGGAGAAGCTCTCCGAGGTGGACGACGCCTTCATGGATGCCTACCTCCATGAGAAGGGAGTAACCATAGAAGACATCCGGCGCGTCATCAGGAAGGGAACCCTGGAAGGGAGCATCCTTCCCATCCTGTGCGGCTCGGCCTTCAAGAACAAGGGCATCCAGCCCCTTCTCGATGCAATCGTCGACTACCTGCCCTGCCCGCTCGACATCTCCCCCCACGTCTGCTGGAACGAGCAAGGCGAAGAGGGCCACATCGAGGGCTCAGTGGACGAGCCGTTCTCCGGCCTCGTCTTCAAGATCATGAACGACCCCTTCGTAGGCCAGCTGAGCTACGTGAGGATATATTCGGGCAGGCTCAAGCAGGGCGAGACGATCCTCAACAGCACCAAGGGAAAGGAGGAGAGGATCGGGAGGATCCTAAGGCTCCATGCGAATAAAAGGGAGGAGATCAGGATGGTCGAGGCAGGGGATATCTGCGCAGTATCCGGCCTCAAGCACATCTCCACGGGGAATACCCTCACCGATCCCGACAACCCGATCCTTTTCGAGACGATCGAGGTGCCCATACCCGTAGTCTCCATCGCGATCACTCCGAAGAGGAAGGATGATCTGAAGAAGATGTGGTTCGTCTTCAACCAATACACCCTGGAAGACCCTTCCCTCAAAGTGCGCATGGACAGTGAGACGGGCGAGGTGGTGCTCTCCGGCATGGGAGAGCTTCATCTCGATATCATCATGGATAGGGCCAAACGGGAGCACAACCTGGAGATGAGCTTTTCCGCCCCTCAGGTTGCCTACCGGGAGACCATCACGCGGAAGAGCACGGCTGTGGGAAAATACATCAAGCAGTCGGGCGGCAGGGGCCAGTACGGCCATGTGGTGCTCGATATCACGCCCATCGAGGGAAAGGAATTCGAGTTCGAGAACAAGACGGTGGGCGGCGTCATTCCCAAGGAGTATTTTGCGGCCATCGAGAAGGGGGTGAGAGAGGCCCTCGAGAAAGGTGTGCTCCTCGGGTACCCGCTGATCAACATCAAGGTCGATCTAATGGACGGGTCGTACCACGAGGTCGATTCATCCGAGCTCGCCTTTAGGCTCGCGGCATCCATCGCGGTGAAGGAAGCGGTGCGGAAGGCCAATCCTATCATCCTGGAGCCTGTGATGAAGGTAGACCTCACCATGCCCCCTGAGTATGTGGGCGCGGTCATCGGGGACATAAGCGCGCGAAGGGGCAGGATCGCCGATATCGATGAGAGGAACGAGGTGAAGTACGTCCAGGCCTACCTCCCCCTGGGGGAGATGTTCGGCTACACGACGCGCCTCCGTTCCATCACCCAGGGAAGGGGCTACTACACCATGGAGTTCTTCCACTATGCCCCGGCACCCACGCACCTTGTCGACGACCTGATGAAGAATCGAGACAAAACAGCGACGGAGGCTCTCTATGGCTAAGAAAAAGTTCGAACGGAAGAAACCCCATGTCAATGTCGGTACCATCGGCCACATCGACCATGGGAAGACCACCCTCACCTCAGCGATCACGAGATGCCTCGCGAATACGGGGAAGGCGGAGTATATCCCCTTCGATCAGATAGATAAGGCCCCCGAGGAGAAGGAGCGGGGCATCACCATTGCGACCGCCCACGTCGAGTACGAGACGGATAAGCGCCACTACGCCCACGTGGACTGCCCGGGCCACGCAGACTACATCAAGAACATGATCACGGGCGCAGCCCAGATGGATGGCGCCATTCTCGTCGTCGGCGCGAACGACGGCCCCATGCCCCAGACCCGCGAGCACATCCTCCTGGCCCGCCAGGTGGGCGTCCCCTACATCGTCGTCTACCTCAACAAGGTGGACATGGTGGATGACCCCGAGCTCATCGAGCTCGTCGAGCTGGAGCTCCGGGAGCTCCTCACCGCCTACGAGTTCCCCGGGGACAAGATCCCCATCATCAAGGGCTCTGCCCTCAAGGCCCTCGAGTGCGGCGACGGCAAGCCCGACTGCCCGAACTGCAAGAGCATCTTCGAGCTCCTCGATGCCTGCGACTCCTACATCCCCGAGCCGGTCCGCGACACGGAAAAGCCCTTCCTCATGCCCATCGAGGACGTCTTCTCCATCTCCGGCCGCGGCACCGTCGTGACCGGCAGGGTGGAACGAGGCATCGTGAAGCCCTCCGACGAGGTGGAGATCGTCGGCTTCAGGGCCACCGAGAAGACCGTCGCCACCTCCGTGGAGATGTTCCGCAAGGTCCTCGACCAGGGTCAGGCAGGGGACAACATCGGCGTCCTCCTCCGGGGCACGAAGAAGGACGAGGTAGAGCGAGGCCAGGTCCTCGCGAAGCCGGGCTCCATCACCCCCCATGCGAACTTCAAGGCCCAGGTCTACGTGCTCACGAAGGAAGAGGGCGGCCGCCATACCCCCTTCTTCAACGGCTACCGCCCCCAGTTCTATCTCCGCACCACTGATGTCACGGGCGTCGTGAAGCTCCCCGAGGGGGTGGAGATGATCATGCCCGGCGACGATGTCCTCATCACCGTGGAGCTCGTGACCCCCATCGCCCTGGAGAAAGAGGTCCGCTTCGCCATCAGGGAGGGGGGGAAGACCGTGGGCGCCGGCGTGGTAACGGAGATCATATCGTGAGAGAGATGCGCGCATCTAAGGAGAGAAGAGGGTAGATGAGATGAGGCAGAGAATCCGGATATGCCTGAAGGCATTTGATCACCGGCTGCTCGACCAGTCGGTGAAAGAGATCGTGGATGCGGCAAAGAAGACGGGCGCCCAGATCGTGGGGCCTGTGCCCTTGCCAACGAATATCCAGAAGTTCTGTGTCCTCCGCTCCCCCCACATAGATAAGAAGTCGAGGGAGCAGTTCGAGATCAGGACGCACAAGAGGCTCATAGACATCGTGGAGCCCACGCAGCAGACTGTGGACGCCTTGATGAAGCTCGAGCTGTCGGCCGGCGTCGACGTGGAGATCAAGTCGTAGGGGTGCCTCATGGCGAAAGCGGATGTCGTCAACATACAGGGTGAAAAGGTCGGAGAAGTGGAGCTGAACGATGCCATATGGGCGGCCGACGTGAAGCCCTATCTTATTCATGACGTGGTGGTGATGCAGCTCAACAACCGGCGCCGGGGCACCGCGAAGACGAAGACGCGGGGCGAGGTGCGCGGGGGTGGAAAAAAGCCGTGGCGGCAGAAGGGTACAGGCAGGGCAAGATCAGGCAGCACCACGTCTCCCCTGTGGGTGGGCGGAGGTACGGTGTTCGGACCGATTCCCAAGGCGTACCGCATGTCGCTCCCCAAGAAGGTGAGAAAGGCCGCGCTCAGGTCGGCCCTCACCGTGCGCAACGAGGGCGCGCACCTGTTGGTGCTCGACAAGCTTGAGCTTCCCGCGATCAGTACGAAGCATTTTGCGGGGATCATGAAGGCCCTGAACCTCTCCAAACCCCTCGTCGTCGTTCCGGGGAAGGACGAGATAGTGGAGAAATCGGCGCGGAACATTCCTCACACCAAAGTGCTCCGTGTCGAGGGGCTCAACGTCTACGACGTCATGAGATACGAGCAGCTCATGGTGACGGTCGATGCCCTCAAGAAAATCGAAGAGGCATTATCATTATGAACCAATACGACATTGTGGTGCGACCTATCGTGACGGAAAAGAGCTCCCTCCTCAAGGACAGCGGGAACCAGTACGTGTTCGAGGTGGCCAGAGAGGCGAACAAGATCGAGATCGCCAAGGCCGTGGAGCAGCTTTTCAAGGTGCAGGTGCTCTCGGTGCGGGTCATGAACATGGAGGGCAAGAAGAGACGCCTCGGGAAGCATTCGGGAAAGAAGCCCGACTGGCGCAAGGCCATCGTCAAGCTGAGCCCGAAAGACAAAATTCCTTTCTTTGAAGGTGCGTGATGGCAGTGAGAGAGTATAAGCCCACGTCGGCCGGAAGGCGCTTCATGAGCGTATCGTCTTTCGAGGAGATCACCAAGAAGGAGCCGGAGAAATCTCTCGTCGTCCCCGGGAGGAAGAAAGGGGGAAGGAACAACGGGGGAAGGATCACCTCGAGGCACATCGGCGGCGGCCACAAGCAGAAGTACCGGATGATCGACTTCAAAAGAGGCAAGCTGGACGTGCCCGGCCGCGTGGCAGCCATCGAATATGACCCGAACAGATCGGCCAACATAGCCCTCATCCACTACGCGGACGGGGAGAAGCGGTATATCCTCTCCCCCGCCAAGCTCCAGGTGGGGGACACCATAGTGGCGAGCGAGAAAGTCGACACGGAGATAAAGGAGGGCAACTCTCTTCCTTTGAAGCTTATCCCCCTCGGCACGTTCGTCCATAACGTGGAGATGAAGCCCGGAAAGGGCGGCCAGATGGCGAGGAGCGCTGGCAATTACGCTCAGGTGGTGGCCAAGGAAGGCGGCTACGGCCACCTGAGGCTCCCTTCCGGCGAGGTGAAGCTCATCAATCTCGTCTGTACGGCCACCATCGGCCAGGTCGGCAACATCGAGCACGAGAACGTGGACTGGGGCAAGGCAGGCCGGGCGAGATGGCGGGGTAAGAGGCCGAAGGTGCGCGGCACTGCCATGAACCCGGTCGATCACCCTCTGGGCGGCGGTGAGGGACGGACGAAAGGCGGAAGGCACCCATGCTCGCCGTGGGGGCAGCTGGCCAAAGGCCTCAAGACGAGAAAGAACAAGAGAACTGACAGGTTCATCGTAAAGAAGCGAGGCTAGGGGCGATCAAGCTCCCGTAAATCTTGAGGAGGTACATCCGTGCCAAGGTCTCTGAAGAAAGGGCCGTTCGTGGATGAGGATCTGGCGGACAAGGTAGAGCGGGCCAAGCAGTCGAGGGAGTCGAAGGTCATCAAGACGTGGTCGAGGCGTTCTACGGTTACACCGGATTTCATCGGATTGACCTTTGCGGTGCACAACGGAAAGAAGTTCATACCGGTCTTCGTGAGCGAGGAGATGGTGGGCCACAAGCTGGGGGAGTTCGCGCCCACGAGGGTCTTTCACAGTCAT
Source organism: uncultured Syntrophaceae bacterium (assembly GCA_964476435.1). Classification (GTDB taxonomy): domain Bacteria; phylum Desulfobacterota; class Syntrophorhabdia; order Syntrophorhabdales; family WCHB1-27; genus CAVVNC01. The sequence continues at coordinate 1,212 of CAYZAF010000269.1, read as the reverse complement.
TCCGGGGACCGTAAGTCAAAGGTAGTGAAGAAGAAAGACTAGAGCGGGGTGAGGGAAGGCCCCATGGCCCCTCATCGATAAGCATCGGGCCGGATGAGGCCTCGATGATCCGGAGGGGACCCTAAGGCAAGGAGTATGACATGGAGATAGTAGCGAAGGCGAAAATGATGAGGATATCCCCGATCAAGGTGCGCATCGTGGGGGATCTGATAAAGCAGAAGAACATCAACGAGGCCATGGGAATACTCCAGTTCACGCCGAGAAAAGGCGCCTTTATCCTGAAGAAGCTGCTCGACAGCGCGATCGGAAATGCAAGGCAGAAAAAGTATGTGGATGTGGATACGCTCTACGTAAAGAACGTGGTGGTCGACGAGGGGCCGGCCCTGAAAAGGTTTCTCCCGAGGGCCATGGGAAGGGCCACGCCCATCCGGAAGCGGATGAGCCACGTCACGCTCATATTAGACGAATCATAAGAAGAGGGGATAAATGGGTCAGAAGACACATCCGGTCGGTTTCAGGCTTGGGGTCATCAGGACATGGGACTCCAAATGGTTTGCCGCGAAAAACTATGCCCACTTCCTCCACGAGGATATCACCATGAAGAAATACCTCAAGGAGCGGCTGTACCAGGCAGGCATCTCCAGAATGGAGATAGAGCGGGCAGCCAACAAGGACAAGAGGGCAAAGATGAATATCTGGACGTCCCGGCCGGGTATCGTCATAGGCAGGAAGGGCGCGGAGGTGGAGAACCTGAAGAAGGAGCTGCAGCTTCTGACCGATAAGGAGATCATCCTCAATATCACCGAGGTGAAGCGGCCCGAGGTGGATGCCCAGCTCGTTTCCGAGAACGTGGCCCTTCAACTGGAGCGGAGGGTGTCTTTTCGCCGGGCCATGAAGAGGAACGTGTCCCAGGCTATGAAGTTCGGGGCCAAGGGCATAAAGATCATGTGCTCGGGCAGGCTCGCCGGGGCTGAGATGGCCCGGACCGAGTGGTACAGGGAAGGAAGGGTCCCCCTTCAGACCATCAGGGCGGACATAGAATTCGGAATGGCGACTGCCAAGACGAAGTATGGCGTGATCGGGGTAAAAGTGTGGCTATTTAAGGGCGAAGTTTTCCAGGAGGCAAGGTAATGCTTGCGCCAAAAAGGGTCAAACACAGAAAGCAGCAAAAGGGCAGGATGGCAGGTGCTTCGAAACGGGGCAGCGAAGTGA
>CAYZAF010000268.1:0-7585 GCA_964476435.1 uncultured Syntrophaceae bacterium | reverse complement strand
CGATTCCCGAAACTCTGCGTAGAAAGGTCACGGTATCGATACGCGACTTATCACTACATAGAATCCATAGATTACGAAAAACAACGCGGCGAGCACAAAAAGAGGGTACAGAGAGGACGCGAGGCGCACCAGTGATCGGCGCAGCTTTTTCATAACGGCATCACCGTCATACAAATTCACGGGGTGACTCTCTATCTCCCCTTATGGTTATCGGTCCTAAGACCAGCAGGTTAAGAAGGGCATGACTGCGGCCTGATCATAAACTACCCATTTAGTTGTCCTCACCATGGGAGAAACAGAAGAGCGATGCAGACCCTTAATGGCTCTTCGTAGGGTCAAAGGCTGCCTCCCCGACCAGACCTCAAAGATCACCCATTCGGGTACGAGACATTCGGCCCGTAATTAAAGGCACAAGAAAACGTATTGTTTGGTGTCCATCATTCCTGTTACCATGTGAGGACGAGACCCCAAAGACACGACAGAGAAAAGGAGGTTGCATGAACTCGGTAGACGGAGCCGAGCCGGAACACGCGAGGCAAGAAAAGGCGAGCGCGGCATACAGGAGACTCCTCATCGCGGGTGCATTCGGCACAATGATCGAGTGGTATGACTTCTTTGCCTACGCTTTAATCGCCCCGCTGGTTTTTGATACCTTTTTCTTTCCCAAGGGAGACCCACTCGTCGGCATGATCGCGGTCTACGCTACCTTTGCCATCGGCTTCGTCGCGCGCCCCTTCGGCGGCGTCCTCTTCGGCCATTTTAGCGATCGTGTCGGGCGCAAGTCGGTACTCATGATCACGCTGCTCTTCATGGGTGTCGCCAGCACGCTGATCGGCGTCATCCCGTCCTACGCAACGATCGGCATCTGCGCGCCGATCGTTCTCGTCGTTTTGAGGATCATGCAGGGCCTCGCGCTCGGGGGCGAGTCGGTCGGGGCGGTGGTGTTGATCCTGGAGAACGCCCCTACCAAGAGCCGCGGCTTTTACGCCTCCTTCTGCAACGCGGCCGGACCTGTCGGTATTATCTGCTCGTCGGGGCTGAGCACTCTGCTCATGGCGTTCTATGGCAGGGCGGGATTTCAAGCCTGGGCCTGGCGGATACCTTTTCTTTTGAGCTTCGTCCTCGTCCTGATCGGCGCGTACATGAGAGCCCATATAGACGAGTCGTTCCTCTTCACCGGTGCCGTGAAGCAACAGAGGATCCAGCGCTTGCCCATAGCCATGGCCCTGAAGAAGTGGAAAAAATCGATACTCTTTGCCTTCGACGCGAACCTCGTGCACAGCTCATACAACTATCTGTCCACCATCTTCGTCATGGCCTATGCAATCAAGAAGCTGTCCATGTCCCAGGCGGGTGTCACTTCGGGCTTCACGATCGGCAATGTCTTCGAGCTACTTACCGTGCTGGTCATCGCCCATTTCAGCGATCGCATCGGACGCAAGCCTTTCTTGATCGTGGGCTCCGTATGCGCGGCCATCTACTTTCCGGTCCTGGTCTATGTGATGCTTCTAAAGAATGTCGTCTACTTGGTTATCGCACTTACCGTCTCCATTGGCTTCGTCCATGCCCTGATGTTCGCGCCGGAGGCGGCGTTCACGGCGGAGCAATTCCCTACGGAGGTGCGCGTCACCGGGGCTTCCATCGGCAAGCAGCTTGGAGTGGTGCTGGGAGGCGGCATCGCGCCCCTGGTGGCGACGAGCTTGATGGGCCACGGCACCAGCTTCATGAGCGTCTTCTGGTATTTCTGGGGAATGGTCCTGTTCGCCCTGGTGGGAATAATTTTGGCTAGGGAAAGCTCGAAGCTCGTGCTATAACGAGGCATCGGTGATCGTCTTTGGACTCTGTGTGCTTGCTGTTGATGCCCATAGGCTACAATGGAGAAGGGCCGCAAGGAGGCTCTTGTGAGGAGGACCACATGGTTCCGGCTGGCGACATGCACGGGATAACCGCGGTGATTCTCGGAGGAGGAAGGGGGTCGAGGCTCCTCCCTCTCACCCTCTACCGGGCCAAACCTGCGGTCGGCTTCGGAGGGAAGTACCGGCTCATCGATATCCCTGTCTCGAACTGCATCAATTCGGGAATCAAGCGCATCTTCGTGCTCACCCAGTTTCTCTCGACAAGCCTCCACCGTCACCTCATTGAGACGTACCGGTTCGAGCAGTTCACCGAGGGATTCGTCGAGATCCTCGCGGCCCAGCAGACACAGCTCGGCCAGGACTGGTTCCAAGGGCCGGCAGACGCCGTGCGCGCGACCCTCGACCATACCACGTACTACCCGTCAGACCAGATCCTCATCCTGCCTGGGGATCAGCTCTACCGGATGGACTACGCAGGCCTCGTCACCTTTCATCGAGAAAAGCAGGCGGATATCACGATCTGCCTTCACCCCGTGGACCCGATAGAGGCTCCGCGGCTGGGCCTTGCCGAGGTGACTCAATCAGGCTTCGTCTCACGATACGCGGAGAAACCCCGGGAGCGGGACGTCATAGATTCCTTCAGCATTCCTCCCGAACGGGAGAAGGTTTTCGCATCCACCGGTATTTACGTCTTCGAGCCACGGGTTCTCTCTGAGATCCTCAATGCGAGCACCGACGCGGACTTCGGCGCGGGTATCCTCCAGTCGGCGCCGGAAAGGTACAAGGTCGCCGCGTACCTCTTTCACGACTACTGGCAGGACATCGGGACGGTCAAGGCCTTTTTCGACGCGAATATTTCCCTTGGCAGCCGACATTCTCCCTTCAGGCTCTATGCGAACCACTGGCCGCTCTACACCCGAACCCGCTCTTTGCCGCCCAGCCACATCACGGCATCTGAGGTCCGGGACACCCTCGTTGCGGAGGGTGTGTTCATCTCCGGGGCAAAAATCGAGGAATCGGTGATAGGGGTCCGCAACGTCGTGCGTCAGGGCGCCACGCTCACCCAGGTCGTCATGCTCGGGACGGACTTCTACGAGGGAGAGCAGCCTCTCCCTGGGGAGACGACCGAGGGGGATGCCCCTCCCCTCGGCGTGGGGAGGGGCTCGGTGATCGAGCGCGCCATCATCGACAAGAACGTCCGGATCGGAGAGAATGTCGTCATCCGTGCAAGGCCCGACGCACAGGATGCCAAGGGGGACCTGTGCTGGAGACGGGACGGGATCACCGTCATCCCCAAAGGCACGATCATCCCCTCGGGGACCGAGCTGTAATCTCCTACCCTTTCTCCGGATGGTACTTGAAGGAGACGGTGAGGCGGACCCGATAGCTTGTCAGCTTCCCCTTTTCGATGGTCACGTCCTGCTTCACCACCTCGGCGACGCGCAGGTCTTCGAGGGTCTTAGAGGCCGTCTCGACGGCGACCTTTGCAGCGTCTTCCCATGACTTCGGGCTTGCACCGACGATCTCGATGATCTTGTACACGCTACTTTTTTCCATGAATGCCTCCTTCCCAAAGAGAGTGAATAGCCGTAAGGGCGTTCTTCTATTGTAATATGACTGTAAGGCATGTCAATGGGAAACGTGCCGATAGAGGCGCACGTGAAAAGTATTTCTTGGAAAGACCATGTCCCTTACATGCTGGCGCTGCCTGTCGTTGAGATCTCCCTACGACAGGACCGAGGGCCGGAGCCAGCAGAGGGCGCCGGTAAAGATGTAGAAGGACAGGTGGAGCGAGAAAGTGTACGCAAGCCCCTGGCGGAATCGCAAGATGACGTAGGGAAAGAGCAATCCGGCAACCAGTGAAAAGGCGAGGAAATACCCGCCCATGACGATCCCGTTGCGGTCCAGGAGAAAGACATGGGGAGCGCTGAAGAGAATGCAACATATGCAGCAGGTGCCCTTCACGGAGAGGCCTCCGCGCCTCAGAAGGAGGAGAAGAAACAGGACGAGCATCTGTTGAAAGGAGATGTCGAAGACCTTCGAGACGAGGTATCGCAGGTTGAATTGAAGAAAGAACATATCGGGGTTCTTCACGATAAGCGGCCACGGAGGCGACAAAAGAAGAGGGAAGCTCACATAGACCGCTAAGGCCACGGCGAAGGCGAGTCCCGGAAAGAGAAGCCACGAGACCTTAAGAAGCACACGTCGCGTCCGTAAAAGGTCACCCGAGAGAAAAGCTATGGCAAGGGTCGCCGCAGAGAAGTAGAGCGCCGTCAGGTCCGGACGTGTGACATAGTTTATGTTGCGCGCCATGAGGAGGTAGAAACCGCCCCACCCTATGCACCACGCAAGAAGCCAGACAACCGAGTAAAGAGCGATCCGCTTTCTCACGGACGAGCCTCTTTCCTTGAATGATGAGAATAGGTCCTTGAAGAAACTATGGTGGCCGAAACCGTTGCTGTCAATCACGCATCGCCCCGACCTGGACAGGCCTCAGGCATTTTCGGTCTAAAATCCTGCCGGAGAAAACATTGACAGCAAAAACGGGGGGATGCTATAAACGTTCATGCCTGACCGCACCATCCGCGGCTGAAACAGGTCGGCCTTACCCGGCTCTTTGCGCTTTTCGATAACGTCAGGAGGTCTCTTGTGAAGATCGATATTTTCACCCACGTGATGCTTCCCAGGTACAAGAAGGAGCTTTACAGGCATTCGGACAGGTTCCCCACCGAGGCGGCCGTCCAGGACAAGAGGCCGGTCCTGTGGGACAACGAAATGCGCCTCTCCAAGCTCGAGCCCTACCCCGACCTCGCCCAGGTGCTCTCGGCGACGATGCCCCCGGTAGAGGAGGTGGTGGGCGCCGACGAGGCGGCCGAGCTCGCGAGGATATGCAACGATGAGATGGCGGAGCTCGTGGCAAAATACCCGGAGAAGTACATCGCCGCTATAGCGAACGTACCGCTGAATAACATTGAGATCGCGCTGGCAGAGACGGAGCGGGCGGTCAAAAAGCTCGGCTTCAGAGGCATCCAGCTCCATACGAGGATAAATGGCCGGCCGCCGAGCGCCGAAGAGATGATGCCCCTCTATCGGCTCATGGCGGACTTTGACCTCCCCATCTGGATCCACCCCATGCGCAGCTATACCCAGCCCGACTGGGCCTCGGAAAAGGTCTCATACCACCAGCTTTTCTCAATTTTCGGGTGGCCCTACGATACGACGGCCGCCATGGCAAGGCTCGTCTTTGCGGGCATTTTCGAGAAACTCCCCGCCATCAAGTTCATCACCCACCATCTGGGAGGCATGGTCCCTTATTTCTCCGACAGGGCCGTCGCCCACTGGAATAACGGCCTCCAACGCCTCGGGGCGGAGCATTTCCCGGGTTTGACCCGCCACCCCATAGACTATCTGAAAATGTTCTATGCAGATACTGCCCTTGTCGGAAACAGCAACCGTTCCCTCGAATGCGGCCTCGCCTTTTTTGGAGAGGACCACGTCCTTTTTGGGACAGACTTCCCTTACGACGTCGAGAACGGAGGCGTGGGCATCAGGGAGACGATCAAGGGCATAGAGCGGATGGCTCTTTCGGCATCGGCCAAGCAAAAGATCTACGAGGGAAACGCTCGCAGGCTGCTCCACCTTTAGAGCTTTTTGCGCGCAAGGGACAACATCACAAAAGGAGGTCCTATGGCTGCGCCGACCGTAACGAGCTTTTGCGATGGGCTCAAGTTCAACCGATTCCATTGGGGGCTTCTGGTCCTCGGCGTGCTGACCCTCGTCTTCGACGGCTACGACTCGCAGATACTCGCTTATGTCATGCCCCACGTCATCAGGGAATGGCACCTCTCGCCGGTCGGCGCGGGGTCGATCGTCTCGTACGGGCTCGTGGGCCTCATGATAGGCTCCGCGGGCCTGGGAATGCTCGCCGACCGCATCGGCAGGAAGGCGCCCCTCATCCTGGGCCTCCTCATATTCTCCGTCTTCAGCGGGGGGCTTTACTGGGTGCACAACTTCAAGCTTTTCTGCATCCTGCGCTTTTTCGCAGGGCTAGGTATGGGCGGCGCCCTCACGCTGAACATAACGCTTGCCTCAGAGTTCGCACCCGCCAGGATCAGGGCGAGGATGGTGGCGACCATGTTCACTGGCTTCAGTGTAGGCCCCGCCCTGGCCGGCCTCATCTCGATCATCTTCATCCCTTCTTTCGGCTGGCGGATCGTCCTCTTCTTCGCCCTCCTGCCCCTGATCTTCGTCCCCTTCCTCTGGTATTTCCTGCCCGAGTCCGTGCGCTTCCTGACCCAGAAGGGCCGCTACGACAGGGCCAGAGCGGTCTTGCGGCGGATGGAGAAGGCTGCGCACGTGGGGCCAATCCAGTGGACGAAGGAGAGCTTTGCCCTTCCGGCGATCGAGAAAAAGGCGAGCGTCGGGCAGCTCTTCACCTCCAACCTGGCGGTCATGACCATACTCATCTGGCTTGTCTATTTCTTAAACCTGCTGGCCGTCTATGGCCTCATAACGTGGCTGCCGACGCTCCTCAACAAGGCCGGCATCTCCCTCGTGAGGAGCTACGGCTACACGGTCCTGGACCACTTGGGCGGTATCTTCGGCGCCATATTGATTGGCGTAGCGCTCGACCGCTTCGGGAGGAAAGGGGGCCTCGTCTCAGTGTACATCATGGCAGCAGTCGTCTCGTGGCTCTTTGGCCGGGCGACGGGTAGCCCCGCCGCGCTCTACCTGCTGAGCTTCGCGACGGGCATCTTCGTTATCGGCGGCCAGTCGGCCCATCATGCGGTCACGGGGGAGATCTACCCCACGTTCATGCGCTCTACCGGTGTGGGCTGGGCGCTGACGATGGGCAGGTTCGGGGCGGTCTGCGGGCCGATCCTCGGCGGCCTCCTCCAGTCGGCGGGCTTTTCCTTCAGCCAGTACTTCGCCTTCCTGGCCATCCCCTCCGTCCTGTGCGTGATACTCGTGTCACTGTACAGGGTGAATGTGAGGGGGGAGGCGTTGGAGACGGTGGAGGAGAAATTGACGGGGAAGCGGCCCTAGCACGAGGTCCGCAGCTGGCGTCTTTTCGCGCGTAGCTTTATCATCGCGTTCGGTTACCTACTCCCCGGCCTTCGCCCGATGCAGGGGTTAGGAGCTTGGCGTAATCGGCATGGAGAGTGAAAATGAAAAAGAGAATAACGTTAGCACTGATCTTTCTTGCCCTTGGATCTGTCGCCTTCGCCGGTGGTGTTGCCCCTTGGTGGGAATGGAAATCACCGAAAGGCAACATTGTGTGCGCTCAAACTTCCCCTGGAAAGGGATGGGTGAAGTGGACCGGACCTTACTCGGACTTGAAGTGCAGCGTGAAGGGGAACAGATTCCGAGTTTCGAACCAGACTAGCACCAGTCGCCCAATGACGCCTGAACCGTGACCGGCCTTTGCGCACAGCAAAAGAGGAAGGCGACATGGTAGCTCCCGCAGGCTCCCCTTCACCCAAGGCACGGGGACGATGGCGCACTATGGCCCCGAAGGACAGCATAGATGGCGTCAGAGGCCCCTATCCTCGGATAACAACAAAAAGGGTCTGCATTTCGTAAGCGTGGGGATAGAATCGAGAAAAAGCCGAGAGGTGAAGATTATGAAACGGGTTGTTTTGCTCTTTCTCTTTGCTGGCTTGGGCTTTGGATGCGCAGTGACGCCAAAGCAAATCTATACCCCGGAAGGAAAACGCGCCTACGTTATA
>CAYZAF010000267.1:0-3097 GCA_964476435.1 uncultured Syntrophaceae bacterium | reverse complement strand
GCAACTGGTCGGTCTTCTGCAAAATGGCACGTTCGACGAGCAGGCCGTGAGGGCCATCGCCCAAAAGCAGGCCAGCACCAGGACGGACCTGATCGTCGCCCAGGCACGCCTCGTGAGTGAGATCAGTGCCGTTTTGACGCCCGAGCAGAGGGTACAGGCTAAGAAACTCTATGCGTTGTTGAGGCCTGAGCGCCCCTGGCGGCGTCTCTGAGTTCTCCATCAGCGAGGCCTGGGCTTCCGGCCTTGACCTGCTACTTTCGATTCAGGCGCCCCGGCTTGAAAAGGAACCTGGGCGCCCGCAGAAGGGGCGTTTGAAGTACGCATTTTTGAAAGAAAGGAGACAGCCATGAAGAACAGCTCAGTTAAAATAATCGCGATAATCCTGGCGGCAGCATCGCTGTTCGCCCTTCCCTCCACAAGCCACGCGTGGCGGGGCTGGTGGGTTCCGGGGGCTGTGGCAGGAGGCATAGCGCTGGGCGCGGCCGTGGCCCGGCCCTGGTATGCACCGGCCCCGGTCTACGTTTACCCGCCGCCCCCGGTGGTCTACGGGTACCCGACGTATCCGCCGCCCCCCTTGGCCTACGCGTATCCGCCGCCCCCTGTCCCCGCTCCCCCGAGTCAGGACAGGGCTCAATAGGCGAAAAAGCGCGCCTTGTCTGATACGTCGCACTATGCCGGGCTCCCCGTCGCGGCGCGGGGGGCCCGGCAACGTACGGGTGCGCCGGGCAAAGCCATTCCTTGCGATGTCTGGCGCGTCGCTTTCAGGCCGACCCTGGGGCTTTGTTAGTCTCCCTCCTGGTCTTTTCAATATCGACAGGTCCCTACCTCATCCCCGTAGAATCTTGTTGACCTTATCTTAGCTTAGGTGCCAGAATGGGATAGGCAGGTAGGTGCACTGGTGGAGGGCGAAATCTTCATTCCCAATTTTAGCGCTTCACGCCCGCGTGCTCCTTTCTGCACTGAGAGATTTTGCTTTACCTGAGCGGCTCATCGATGTATAGTGGCACAGTCGGCAAATGCGCAAGGAGCGGGGAGGTTTCGTCAGTCAACTAAATTGAGTGTCCTTTTGGGCTTCCCAAAATGACAGCCGAATCCAACTAATTTCAAAAAGGAGGATGAACGTGGGACACGAAGAGAAAAAGCTGATCACCCGAAGGGATTTTATGAAGACAGTCGGCAAAGGGGCTGTAGTCGCAGGTGTCGCGTCCGCTCTCCCTGGCTTTGCAAAACCGGCTAAAGCTGCCGGACGGGACTTTGTGCTGATCGGCCGCCCTGAAACCAGCACCGGCCCGCTCTCCGGCTTTGGCGAACCTTCCCCGTGGGCCGACAACAGGGTCCTCGACCTGTTCCACAAGAAAGAGGGTGGTGTCTACATCGAAGAGTACGGAAAGAAGGTCCCCATCAAAATGATGCTCGTCGATTGCGAAAGCAACGGGACCAAAGCAGTCGAGATCGCTTCGAGACTGATTCTCCATGACAAGGTAGACATGATGCTCTACTATCAATTCGCCGAAGGTCTGGCGTCCATCTGCGAGAAGAACCAGGTGCCCAACCTCGTGGTGGAATATCCCGTCGAAATCTGGCAGGCCGGAGGGCCGTACAAGTGGAGCTACCAAGCGGGAATCAGCTTCAAGGCTGCAACCAACGCCTTTATTAACGCCTGGGAGGAAAAGATCGACCAGACGAACAAGACCATGGGCATCATGGCTCCGAACGACGCTGACGGCATTGCGATTGCCAAGAGACAGACCCAGATGTTCCAGGAGAAGGGATGGAAGTCAGTCGATCCCGGCAGGTACCCTTCCGGACTGCAGGATTGGACATCGGTCATCAAACGCCTCAAGGAAGCAGACGTCGAAATCCTCACGGGCTCCATGGCCGGACCTGACTTTGCCTCTGCATGGCGCCAGATGAACCAGCAGGGATTCTGCCCCAAAATGATCTCAATGGGAAGGGCCACCCTATTTCCGTCAGAGGTCAATGCCATCGGAGGAAATCTCGCTGAGGGCTTGATAGTAGACATCCACTGGAGCGGGCAGTATCCATTCAAGTCGGCGTTGACCGGCGAGACCGGAGCGCAGGTTACCGCGGCCTGGGACAAGGAGACCAAGAAGCAGTGGACCCAGGTCATCGGCTTCAAATACGCGGGCATGGAGATCGCTATCGATGTCCTCAAAAGGGCGCGAAGCATCAACAAGGACAAGATCCTCGATGCGATAGCAAAGACGGATCTGGAGACGCTTGTCGGAAGGGTGAAATATAATGCCGAGCACATTTATCCCACGCCTCTTGTCACCGGTCAATGGGTAAAGGGAAAGGCATGGCCGTGGGAACCCGTCATCGTCAACAGCAAGGATTTCCCGGTGATACCTGTGGCGGCGAAGATGCTTTTCCCGCTGCCTTGCTATAAGAAATAGTGACGGATATTCTTGTTGCCAGCCATCTGCAGAAGACGTTCGGTCGCCTGCGGAGTGTCGATGATCTCTCCTTTGAGGTGAGAAAGGGAGAGATCCTCGGCATGATGGGACCGAACGGCGCGGGGAAGACGACCGTGTTCAACTTGATCACGGGCGTCCTCAAACCGGACAGCGGGAGGATACTCTTCGAGGGAAAAGATATTACCGGCGCGTCTGCGCCGAAGCGCTGCCATCTCGGGATCGGTCGGACATATCAGATTCCAACCCCCTTCGAGAAGATGACCGTTTTTGAGAACCTCCTGGTAGGGGCTGTGCAGGGAGGGAAGCTGAGCGAGAGGCGGGCTAGGGCGGAGGCAACGGAAATCCTCGATTTGATCGGCATGACCCTTCTCAAGAACCACGTGTCCGGTGATTTACCCCTCTTGAACCGCAAACGACTGGAGGTGGGGAGGGCCCTGGCCACTCAGCCGACTTTGATACTGCTCGATGAAGTTGCCAGCGGTCTGACTGAGGGCGAGGCGAGTGAAGTCCTGGAAATTGTGAAAAAGATCTCGAAAAGAGGCATCACCATCATCTGGATCGAGCACATCCTCATGATGATGTCCGAGGGAGTAGACCGGCTGCTCGTCATCTCAGAGGGCCGCTGGCTCCACTGCGGGGATCCGAAAGTGGTGATGGCT
>CAYZAF010000266.1:0-1859 GCA_964476435.1 uncultured Syntrophaceae bacterium | reverse complement strand
GCGCGCGAAATGCCCGACCAGTTTATTTTGAACACGGCGGGCACGAGATACACTATCTCCGCATAGGCCTTCTCGATGGCTGCAATGGCCTGCGCGACGTTCCCGTTTTTGCAAGGGGATTCCCCTTTTCCCTTGACACGGTTCTCGCAAAAGGAGAAGAATTCTAGGAGGCTTGCCGGCATCGGTCGTGCAGGGCTGCTTACGAAAGAACGAAAAACAGGGGATACTCCATGGGAACGCACATCTTTTACAAGACCTTCCTCCTCGCCATCACGGCCCTCCTTGTCGCCTCGTGTGGGGGCATCAACATCAGGATCGGCACGCGGGCAGAGGAGCCTCTCAAGGAATACACCCTGGAGGGAAAAGGGAGGGAAAAAGTCCTCATGGTCCCCGTGAGAGGCTTCCTCTCCGACGCACCGGAGAAGAGCCTCGTGGGGAGTAGCCCGAGCATCGTCCAGGAGATCGTCTCGCAGCTTCGGAAGGCGGAGAAGGACCACTCCATCAAGGCAATGCTCCTCGAAATCAACTCTCCCGGAGGCTCGACTACCGCAGCCGACATCCTCTACCACGAGATCTCGAGGTTCAAGGAAAAAACGGGCGCGCGGGTCGTCGCAGCCTTCATGGACGTGGCTGCTTCCGGAGGCTACTACATAGCCATGTCCGCGGACCGGATAGTGGCGCATCCCACCGCAGTGACGGGCTCCATCGGGGTCATTCTGATCACGCCCAAGGTGACAGGGCTCATGGACAGAATAGGCGTGGCAGTGGACGTGAACAAATCGGGCAGCGAAAAGGACATGGGCTCCCCCTTTCGCGCATCGACCGCCGAAGAGCAGCGAATACTCCAGGAGTTGATAACTGGCCTGGGCCAAAAGTTCGTCGCCCTCGTGGCCAGACATCGCAGCTTGGACGCCGCTGGGTCGGCCGAAATCTCCAGCGCCCGCATCTATGGCGCGGACGAGGCCTTGCGGCTGAAGCTCGTTGACCGGATCGGCTACCTGGATGATGCCCTCTTGGATGCGAAGCGTCTCGCAGGGCTCCCGGACGACGCCAAAGTCGTCGTTTACCGCCGCACCAAGTATCCCAACGACAACCCGTACAATCCCTCCGCCGCATGGAGCTCAGGCTCTGGCCTCTCCCTCATAGACCTCCATCTTCAGGAAATCATCCCCAGCCTGAGCCCAGGTTTCTACTACCTTTGGATGCCCGCCATGGGGAGCAAATAGGCCCTTCCGTACCGGCCGTGTGCGAGAGCTTCCGTACCTGGCAGGGCAAGGAGAGGGAGACAAAACCGGTGAAGGTGAGAGGAGAGTGGCAGCCCCGCGCGTCTTGCGAGCGGGGCTGCCAAAAGGCGGGTAGTGTGGCGAGTTTGCTTTCGCGATGCATGCTCCCGGTCTTTGACCGGATGGGGAGCGTTGCCGTTCCCGCCTATGTTATCGGCTTGTGAACAAAAGACTTAAGGAAAAAATTCATCGGGCGTGGGGCTGCAAGGGAAGGCATCTATATGGCCACTTTCACCATGAAGGGGTTGAGAAGGCGAACAAGCTCCCGGGGATCAAGTTCGAGGAGAAAGCCTCTCTTTCCGCCGTTGATGTAGATGCGCGGGAGGGCGCGTATGGTCTCCTCCATGTACACGGGCATGGATTTGCGCATTCCGAAAGGGGAAGTGCCTCCCACCAGGTAGCCGGTGTGTCGGTGCGCCGTCTCCGGCGTGCACGGCCCAACCCTCTTTACCCCCAGAAGCCGGGCCATCTCCTTGGTCGATACCTCCCTGTCGCCGTGCATAAGGACAATGAGCGGATGTTTCCCTTCATCCTCCATGACGAGCGTCTTGACCACGCGGTGCTCGTCTACGCCCA
>CAYZAF010000265.1:0-5503 GCA_964476435.1 uncultured Syntrophaceae bacterium | reverse complement strand
AGACCTCGGGGACAAGCCCTGAGCGGGGAGGCTCCGAGGCTTTGCCGAGGAGGGGGTGCTGAACCCCGGCCGCAAAAGCGAGCGGAGCGAGTGTTGAGCGGGGAGGCTCCGAGGCTTTGCCGAGGAGGGGGTGCTGAACCCCATCAATTGACAAGCCCCGTACCGCTGTGGTACACAAAGACTCCATGGCCGAACCCCTCATAAAGGCTTTCAAGGGTTTACGGTACAACCGGGACAGGGTGGAGGACATCGCCGCATGCGTCTGCCCTCCCTACGATGTCATCGCCGACCCTTCCGTCTACTACGAACGGAGCCCCTTCAATGCCATCCGGCTGGAATTGCCCGTGGGGCAGGGGGGGCTCGACCCTTACCTGACTGCCCGCAAGACCCTGGACACCTGGATCTCGGAAAGGGTTGTCGCGTTCGACGGAAGCGATACTATCTACGTCTATGAACAGGAGTTCTCCGTCCAGAGTGCGCACCTCCGGCGGACCGGCTTCATCCCCCTCGTCCGGCTCGACAGAGAGCGCATCCTCACCCACGAGGAGACTCGGGAGAAGGCACGAAGAGACCGGGAAAAACTCTTCGAGAGCCTCAAGACGTCTACGAGCCTCATCTTCGCCATGTACGAGGACGGATCGCAAGAGATAGGCCGGCTCATAGAGGGGGCTGCCAGGGAGAAGCTGTGCGATTTCACGGATGAAGAGTCCAACAGAAACAGGTTCTACCGGATGACGGACCCGTCCGAGATGGCACGGCTAGCCTCCCTCATGGACGAGAAGCATCTCTACATAGCCGACGGCCACCACCGCCTGAGCGTCTCCTTCAAGCTAGGCCTGCCGTATGCCGCCATTTACCTGACGGACATGGGGGCGCCAGGTGTCACCATACTCCCCTACCACAGGGTGGTGAAGCTGAGCAATCCCAGGGGAATCAACGACATCCTCGCCCCCCTGGTGCCCTATTTCGACTACGGGGAGGTATCCACGGACCGGTCAGGACTCGGCCGGCTCATTGCCGGCCTCTCCTGTTCCCCTAGGCCCTCTTTTCTCTTGTACGGTGGGCGGGAGTTGCCCGCCCTTTACCTTTTCAGGCAGAAGCAGGCTATCCCCTTCGATCCTGGAAGCCACGAGACGAAGAGGCGTTTGCGGGTCAGCGTGGTGCACAGAGGGGTGCTCCGCCACCTTCTCGGGGTCGAGGATGGGGAGATCTCTTTTTCCCATGACCCGGACGCGGCTATGGCGGAGGTGGAGAGGGGCGGGGCGGATTATGCGTTTCTCGTTCCGGCCACCACTACTGGCGAGGTGAAGGCCATTGCGGACGAGGGTCTCTCCATGCCCCCGAAATCCACCTTCTTCTACCCCAAGCTCCTGACGGGCCTCGTGTTCCACAAGTATGCCTGACCACGCAATGGTGGACGAAACCCTGGACATCCTCTGCAACGGAAAGGTGCGGGTGATCCAGAAGAAGAAGGGGTACCGTTTTTCCATGGACCCCCTCCTCCTCGCGAACTTCATTCGTCTGAAGAGGCACGAAACCCTTTTGGATGTGGGCACTGGTTGTGGTATCATACCCATATACATGGCCCGGAGGGGCTGCATCAACAGGCTCGTAGGCATAGAGATCCAGGACGAGCTCTTTGATCTCGCCCTCAGGAACAGGGACCTTAACGGGTGCGGGAACGTCGAGTTTTTCAAGGGAGATGTGAGGGATAAGGGAAGAGGGCTTGGCTGTTTCCACGTGATCGTGTCGAATCCTCCCTATGTGAAAGAGAAGACAGGAAGACGGAGCCCCGGTGCCTCCCGCCTCGTCGCCCGGCACGAATCAGAGCTGGACCTTGAGGCCCTGCTCTCGTGCGCCGCTTCTCTCCTTTCGACTGGGGGCAGGCTCTACCTCATCTACCCGGCGAAGAGGTTGGGAGAGATAGTGCACGGGGCGAAATCCCGCCATCTCGAGGCCAAGAGGATCAGGTTCGTCCATTCGAGGGCAGGTGAGCCCGCCAAGCTCCTCATGATCGAGCTGCTCAAAGGGGGAGGTGTCGGCGTGAAGGTGGAGCCCCCCCTCTACCTCTATGCGGATGGGGCCTATACAGAGGAAGTGGAAGCCTACTATGCATGAAGGATCGACTATGGAAGAGGTCATAAGGCTCATCAAGGGAGACCTCGATACGCTCGAGAATTCCATAGAGAAACTGCTCACCACGAGGGTGACGTTCATCAGGGATGTGGTACACCACCTCGTCAGGTCTGGGGGGAAGAGGATAAGGCCCATTCTCGTCATCCTTTCGTCGAAGCTCTGCGGCTACGAGGCAGACGGTCACCTGCCCTACGCGGCCATAGTGGAGTTCATCCACACGGCCACGCTCCTTCACGACGATGTCGTTGACAATGCGGAGACGAGGCGCGGCACGGCAACGGCGAACACGGTCTGGGGCAACGAATCGAGCGTCCTCGTGGGCGACTTTCTCTTCAGTAAGTCTTTTGACCTTATGGTGTCCGGCGGCAACGAGGAGATTCTCAAGGTCATGTCAAAGGCCACGACAGACCTCGCCGA
Organism: uncultured Syntrophaceae bacterium; assembly: GCA_964476435.1. Lineage (GTDB taxonomy): Bacteria > Desulfobacterota > Syntrophorhabdia > Syntrophorhabdales > WCHB1-27 > CAVVNC01. The sequence goes on along the minus strand of CAYZAF010000265.1, from coordinate 2,950 downwards.
GGGCGAGATTCTCGAGCTTCTGAAGACCTCGGACGCCAAGACCGAGGAGGCGGAGTACTTCGAGGTGATCGGCTGCAAGACAGCGGTCCTCCTTTCGGCAGCCTGCGAGATAGGCGCGCTCCTCGGCAAGGTCGACGATGAGAAGAGGACGGCCTTGCGGGAGTTCGGGTTTCACCTGGGCATGGCTTTTCAGCTCACCGACGACCTTCTTGACTACACCTCGGACGACAAAACCCTTGGAAAGGATGCGGGCAGGGACCTGAAGGAAGGGAAGGTCACGTTACCGCTTATCCATGCCTTGAAATTTGCCACCGGGGAGGAGAGGGCCTCTATCGAGCAGGGCCTTACCAAGAAGAGGGTGACGAGGAAGGACTTCAGGACCATAAAGGGCATCATCGAGAGATACGAGGGCCTGTCATACACGGCAGAATTGTCGCAGGGGCACATAATCCGGGCAAAGGAGTTGCTCAAGGTGTTCCCCGATTCTCCGTACAAGAAGGCGCTTCAGGATTTGGCGGATCATATACTGGAGCGTGAAGCTTAAAAGATTGAGGTGGCTGGCTTATTTAGCGGGAAAAGCCCGCCAGGCGCTCAAGGTGCATTGCTATACCCCGATAAGGAGCTTGATGCGCTCGATTTCCGATTGTATGGCCTCTTTCTCGAGCTGCAGCGCTGTTTTCTCTCCCTCAGGGAGAAGACTCTCTCGGCCGCATGCGAACGCGTCGGCCTCCCTCACGACGTCAGTGACAGGTGCTTTCCCGTCGGCCGGGCTGTGATGGGTCAGGATAACCTGGGAGAAGTCTCCAGGAAAACCCCATTTTATTGACATATAGTGGCCTATCTCCTGATGGTCAATGCCGTATTCGGCGCGCTCAAGCTCGCAGACGTCCCTGGTATTGAGAGACGCCTCCTTCGTAACGCCCCTGTACCGGTCGTCGTAGGTATAGAAAACGACCTTCCCCACGTCATGGACGATCGAGATCGCGAACGCCTGCTCGGATTCCGCCGCGCCCATGTTCGAGCTTAGGGTCTTTGCCGCATGGGCAACGGTAAGCGAATGCTCCCATATGGCTGCCATATCGTCCTGTGAGAGCCTCCATGGTGACATGATCTGCTTCATGAAGACGAGGCACATGATGATTCTCTTGACTTCCTTGAAGCCCATGATGACCATTGCCCTCTCGAGGCTCGTCACCGGTGTCCCTCTGTTGTAATACGGAGAATTGGCGATGCTGATGATTCTTGACGAAACAGCCAGGTCGTATTTCACGACATCGTAAAGCTGGCTGAACGATGAGTCGGGGTCAGCCATGATCCTGAACACCTCGACCATCATGTTTCTCAGCATGGGCAAGGTGCCTGCGCTACGTGCGCGCGCGAGCAGCTCTTGGCGATCGTTTACCATTGCCTTTCTCCTCGTTCCTGTAATCGTCGGGAACTGTTTCTACTATGTTGCGTCCCTTCTGCTTTGCGGCGTACAGGCAGCGATCCGCTTTCATGATAAGGTCAGCGTAATCTTTTCCTTTCTCCGGCACTGCAGTCGCCACACCGATGCTTATCGTCAAGTGTTCGGCGACCGGAGAGTCCTCATGGGGAATATTGAGTCTCGTCACCTCGTCGAGGATCCTCCGCGCCACCTCTCCGGCCCCCTTCTCTCCCGTTCCAACGAGAACACACGCGAACTCCTCGCCGCCGTAGCGGGCAACCAGGTCACCCGCTCTCCTCGCGGTCCTCCCCAGAGCGTCTGCAACCTGTCGCAGGCAGTCGTCGCCTGCGAGGTGTCCGTACCGGTCGTTGAACTGCTTGAAATAGTCGATGTCTATGAGGAGAAGGGAGAGCTCTGATTGGTCGCGCATGCCTCTACGCCACTCGCGCTCGAGGAACTCGTCGAACTTCCTCCTGTTCGATATCCCCGTGAGCCCGTCCGTGGTCGAAAGGCTTTCCAGCATATCCCAGTACCGCCTGATCTCGGTGATGTCACGGAACATCCAAATCCTGCCGTACCGGTCCTCACTCTTTTTGTCCAGCACCGGGAAGGATGATACTTCCACGACCATGCCGCTTCGGAGCTCGAATTCGCTGCGTATGGTGTCGTTCGGGTTCTCGTATATCTGCCTGACCTTGCCGTAGAAATCCTGGGGGTTCTTGACGGAGGCCATGAGAAAGTGGATGCACTGTTCAGGGTCTTCGGTCTGGGCGATCGCCGGAGGCATATTCCACATTTCAACGACCCGTTGGTTGTGAGTCACCTTTCCCTCGTGCTCGTCGAGGATCAGTATCCCGTCGAATGTCGACTCCACGAGAGCCTCGAGAAAGGTCGTTTTCCAGAGAAGGGCCTTTTCAGCCCGCTTGCGCGTCGTGATGTCACGGTCGATGCCCCTGTAGCCTGCAAGGTTTCCGTTGCTGTCGAAGATCGGAACGCCGCTCGTCTCGAGGACAGCCTTTTGCCCATCTTTACGGGTATTGGTATTCTCAAGGCTGGAGAATGAGCTGCCGGAGCGGGCGAGGTCGCTGAAGATGGCTCCCACGCGCTTTCCCTCACAGGGGTCCATGAAATCAAAGGGCGTCCTTCCCACGACTTCTTCCGCCTCGTAGCCGAGGATATCTTTGATCTTAGGGCTGGCGTAAGTATAGACACCGCCCTGATCGACCTCCCATATCCAGTCGCTCGTGGCTTCCACAAGGGAGCAGAACCGTTGCTCGCTCGCGCGAAGGGCCTCTTCCGCCTCCTTGCGCGCCGTGATATCCTCGGCGGAGCCCTCATAGTTGACAATTTGCCCACGGGCATCCTTGACCGCCCGTGCGTTCATGCGCACACAGAGCACACTCCCGTCCTTTTTGCGCAGCTCCGTGTCGAATCCTTCCACCAGATGGCCTGACGAGAGAATTGCATGGAATCTCTGCCGGTCTTCGGGACGGACATACACTTGAGTGGCAAGGTCCGTGACTG
>CAYZAF010000264.1:0-3194 GCA_964476435.1 uncultured Syntrophaceae bacterium | reverse complement strand
GGGGCCATCACCTACGACGACAAGGGCGAGCCAATCATAGCCTTCGACAAGTGCGTCGGCTGCGGGAAATGCGTTAAGGCGTGTCCCGCAGCCGCCCTCAAGATGGCCTACCCTGAGGGGGAGACGGTTGTCGTGGAGGCGGCACCGGAAAAAAGGGAGAAAAAGGGGGGCCGGGCAGGAGAAGTAGGGCAATGGAAGGGAGTCTGGGTCTTTGTCGAGCATAGGCACGGCAGGGCCCTCCCCGTGTCCTGGCAGCTTCTTGGTGTGGGCTACCGGCTTGCATCTGATCTTTCGGAAGACCTATCCGTTGTTATCCTCGGCAGCGATACGGGCAGCCTCGCCAAGGAGGCCTTCGGATACGGGGCCCGAAACGCGTATGTCATGGAGGACCCGCTCCTCGAAAACTATCGGACCGAGCCTTACGCCGAAGGCATTGTCACGCTCTGCAGGAAGCACTCGCCGGGAATCCTTCTCATTGGCGCCACGGCATTAGGCCGCGATCTGGCGAGCGCGGTGGCAACTAGATTGGAAACCGGCCTGACCGCAGACTGCACCGAGCTTGCCATAGACAGGCAGACAGGCCTCCTCGACCAGACTCGCCCCGCCTTCGGCGGGAACATCATGGCCACCATTGTCTGCGAGCACGCGAGGCCGCAAATGGCGAGCGTGCGCCCGGATGTCTTTCCCCTGCCCCCTTTCGTCGAGGGGAGAGGGGGCCTTACGTTCAAGGAGGCCCGCCCGGATGTTGGCAAGCCTGTGTTGACCAGGATCCTGGACATCATTCCCATCGAAAGGGAAGGAGTAGACATTACGGCAGCGGACATTGTCGTCAGCGGCGGCAGGGGCATGACAGGGGCGGAGCACTTCAAGATGCTCGAGGATCTTGCGCGTCTCCTCGGCGGGGTTGTGGCAGGAACGCGCAGCGCCGTGGATGCGGGCTGGGTAGGGTACGAAAGGCAGGTGGGACAGACGGGCAAGACGGTGAGGCCCAAGCTCTACATAGCGTGCGGCATTTCCGGGGCCATCCAGCACATCGTGGGCATGCAGAACGCGGAGCACGTGATCGCCATCAACAGGGATCGTGAGGCCCCTATTTTTGAGATAGCCGATCTCGGGATCGTTGGCGATGTCTTCGAGATCGTTCCTGGCCTCATTGATGCGCTGAGAGAGAGGCAGGCGAAGAAAACAGACGCGGCAAGAGAGGCACCGTGGGCGTAGAAAACGTGGTCCTTGCCCTCGCCTTCATCGCGGCCCTTGCTGTTTTTGCGAGGCGCGTCTATCTGCTTCTCGCCATGGTCCTTCTCGGTCAGCATGAGAGCAGGCTTGACCGCCTCAAGGACCGTCTGAAGTCCTTAGGTATATACGGCTTCGGACAGCGGCGCGTCGTGGAGACCCCTTTCGGGATCAACCATGTGATCCTTTTCTGGGGCTTCATCGTGCTTCAGCTGCTCGTGAACATCGAATTCATCGTGAGCGCTGTCTTTCCCCCCTTCAGCTTTGACTTCGTAGGTCCGACAGCCTATGGGCTCATGATGACCTTGGCCGATGTGACCTCCGCCATCGTTCTGGCCGTTGCGATCATCGCGATCGTGAGACGCGCAGCTTTCAGGCCCTGGTACATAGAGGCGAAGCCCAGCGCTTACGTGATACTTATTCTCGTCGTGCTCCTCATGGTTGGGACCCTCGGCATCCATGGGACCTCCGCATCCATGGGTCTCCACAGAAGCGCGCATCTCCCGGTATCCCGCCTTTTTGCCGCCTCGATCCACGCTTTTGCCAGAAATATTCCACCGTCCCTCTTCCTGCGCGCCTTCTGGTGGCTCCATGCGCTCGTGCTCGTCGGTTTTGTCTGTTACATCCCATACAGCAAGCACCTCCACCTATTGACGGCTCTCATCAACTGTTTTTTCAGGCGCCTCTCCTTTCCCAACACGCTGACGAGGCTCACTTTCAAGAAAGGGTGCGTCTTCGGGGTATCTAGCGTGATTCAGCTCACCTGGAAGGACCTCTGCGATTTCCTCTCTTGCACCGAGTGCGGCAGATGCGCGGCCATGTGCCCGGCAACCGTCACCGGAAAGGCGCTCAATCCCATGGAGGTGATCCTCGAGGGAAAGGCGAACCTGGAGGCGAACGGCATGGAGATACTCAGGCAACGATCCTTTAACTCCTTGGAGAAAGCCGACGAAAGCCTTCAGGTCAAGCTGCCTCTCGCAGGGGCATCGGGAAAAGGACAGATCACCCCGGAAGCCGTTTGGGACTGCACGACGTGCGGCGCATGCGTGGAGAAGTGTCCGGTCTTCATCGAGCAGTTCCCCAAGCTCCTCAAGGTGAGGAGACATCTCGTGATGGAGAAGGTCGTTTTCCCGCCCGAGCTGATTACCCTTTTCGAAAACGTCGAACAGCGGTCGAACCCTTACGGGATCGCTCCAGCAGAACGGGACAGATGGGCAGCAAGGCTCGATGTGGTGCCCCCGCCCTGGGATGGGTCGGCCGAGTACCTGCTCTTCGCTGGCTGCGTGCCTTCCCTTAATCCCCGGATGAGGAGCGTCCTCGCCGCCATCGTAGAAATCCTGAAAATGGGAGGGATTTCCTTCGGTATCCTGGGCAGGGATGAGCCCTGCTGCGGCGACCCTTTGAGGAGAACGGGGAATGAGTACATTTTCGACCGGATCGCTCGGGACAACGTCGAACGGTTCAGGGCCGTGAACGTGAGAAAGATCATCACCTTCTGCCCCCACTGCTACAACAGCTTTAAGAACGACTATCCTGCCTTCGGGGCTCGTTTCGAGGTCTTCCACCATACCCAGATGATCACCGCGATCCTCGGCCGAGGCCGCTTGCATCCTGACATGGCAAAAGAGCGGGTGGTAGTCCACGATGCCTGCTACCTTGGCAGGTACAACGGCATCTACGAGGAGCCCAGACGGATCATAGAGGTCGCCACAGGCTCCAGGGCCATCGAAATGCGCCGGACACGCCGGGAGAGCTTCTGCTGCGGGGCCGGGGGCGGTCGGCTCTGGATGCACGAGTCGCGGGGCACCAGGATCAGCACGGAGCGGACAAGACAGGCCCTTGCCGAGCATGCGTCCATTATCGCGACCTCGTGCCCTTACTGTCTCATCATGTTCGAAGACGGCCTGAAAGACGAAGGAGCCCAAGGCGAGGTGAGAGCCATGGATGTATCGGAGTTGGCC
>CAYZAF010000263.1:0-7909 GCA_964476435.1 uncultured Syntrophaceae bacterium | reverse complement strand
GTGTCCATGCCGGACATCGACGTGGACTTCTGCTTCGAAAAGCGGGAGCGCGTCATCGACTATGTGACGCAAAGGTACGGCAAGGACAATGTGGCGCAGATCATCACCTTCGGGACCATGAAGTCCAAGGCAGCGGTGAGGGATGTGGGCAGGGCTCTCGGCCTTCCTTACGCGGCAGTAGACCAGATCGCGAAGCTCATCCCCGCGACCCTCGATATCAGCATCGATCAGGCTATGAGCGATGAGCCGAGGCTCAGGGAGATGTACCAGAAGGACGAGGCGGTAAAGGAGCTGATCGACAATGCAAAGGTCCTTGAGCGCCTCGCCCGCCATGCCTCCACCCATGCTGCCGGCATCGTCATATCGAACAAGCCCCTCACGGAGTACGTGCCGCTCTACCGGGGGCAGAAGGGCGAGACGGTCACCCAGTACTCCATGAAGACCATCGAGCGGATCGGCCTCGTGAAATTCGACCTCCTCGGCCTCAAGACGCTCACCATCATAGACAATATCGTCAAGATGCTCAAAACCCAGGGCATAGACCTCGACATATCCTCCATACCCCTCGACGACCCCGAGACGTACAAGCTCCTCACGTCTGGCAACACCTCCGGCGTGTTCCAGTTTGAAAGCAGGGGTATGAGGGAGCTTCTGGCGCGCCTCAAGCCCACCCAGTTCGAAGACGTCATTGCCCTCCAGGCCCTGTACCGGCCGGGCCCCCTCGGGAGCGGGATGATCGATGACTTCATCAAGAGGAAGCACAACCCCACCCTTGTGAGGTACGAGACGGAGCTGCTGAAAGAGGCCCTGGAGGAGACGTACGGTGTCATCGTCTACCAGGAGCAGATCATGAAGATCGCCACCATGCTTGCCAACTTCTCGAAGGGGGAAGCCGACGCCCTGAGGAAAGCCATTAGCAAGAAGGTGCCTGAGCAGATAGAGTCGTACAAGGAGCAGTTCAAGAAGGGGTGCGCCGCGAACAACGTCAAGCCTGAGGCGGCCTCCAGGATATACGACGTGATCCTGCAGTTCGGCCAATACGGCTTCAACAAGTCCCACAGCGCAGCTTATGCCCTCGTCTCGTATCAGACAGCCTATCTCAAGGCCCACTACCTCCTTCCTTTCATGGCAGCCATCCTTACGAACGAGGTGAACGATACGGATAGTCTCATCGGTTACATCACCGAGTGCAGGGAGAACGGCGTTGTCGTCCTGCCGCCCGACATCAACGAGAGCTCCAAGGTGTTCACCATCGAGGGGGATAAGATCAGGTACGGGCTCCTCGGCATCAAGGGGGTGGGGGAAGCCGCCCTCGACAGTATTTTGGGGGCAAGGGAAGAATGCGGCGGCTTCTCTTCGTTCACGCACTTCTGCAGCCTCGTCGATTCGCGCAAAGTGAACAAGAAGGTCGTTGAAAGCCTCATCAAGGCAGGGGCTTTCGACGGAACGGGGCTCAAGCGCTCGCAGCTCTTTGCCCTTGTCCAGGACAAATGGGACAGGCTGTCGAAAAAGAACGGCAAGGGAAGCCTCCAGATGGATATCTTCGGATCGAACGACTTTACCCCCAGGGAAGAGGATATCCCTGAAAGCGCGGAGCTGGACTACGCGGAGATCCTCAAAGGGGAGAAGGAAGCCCTCGGCTTCTATTTCAGCGAGCATCCCCTTTCCGCATATGTTGACGTGATCAACCGCATCACGCGCCTGGATACGGCGAGCGTCAAGGAATCTGATGCGGCCGGAGATGTGACCATTGTCGGCATCGTCAATGGCGTCAAGGAGATCACCACGAAGCGGGGTGACCGCATGGCCACGATCAAGCTTGAGGACATGAAGGGCATGATCGAGGCGATCATCTTTCCCGACCTTCTTTCGAAGAACCATCTTGTCATCAAGGGCGACAAGCCCCTCGTCGTGATGGGCACCCTGGAGCGGACCGAGGACAATACAGGACGGATAAGGGCCAAGAGCATCGCGCTTCTCGAAGACATGGGGAACGAGCTTCGGAAAATCGTGCGCATAAAGATCGATTGCACCCAGTTCAGAAAGGATCACCTGCGGAAGCTGCGCGACATCCTCGCGGGAATAAAGGGAGATTCTAGGGTTACCCTTGAGTTTCGCCAGAACGGCGACAAGAGGGACTTCGAGATCCCGGACATGCGCATCGATGCGGCAAAGACTGACGTGGTGCTGAGGCATTTTGCCGCAGGCATAACTATTGAGGTGGCGAAAGGATGAAGCGATACTATCTCGACTTCGAGAGGAAGCTCGAGCCCCTCGAGCACAGGATAGAAGCGATACGGAACCTTCACGACCTGAAAGACCCTCAGTATGCCAAGGAGCTTGAGATCCTGAACGGCAAGGTCGCCAAGGCGGAAAAGGAGATTTACGGGACTCTCAACAACTGGCAGCGCCTCCAGCTTTCCCGCCACGTGAACAGGCCCCACACCCTCGACTACGTGGAGGGCCTCTGCACGGACTTCGTGGAGGTGCACGGCGACCGGAGGTACCGCGATGACCCGGCCATCGTGACCGGCTTCGCCAGGTTCAAAGGCGCGAGCGTTGCCATCGTCGGCCATCAGAAGGGGAATGGCCTCAAGGAGATGGCAAAGAGGAACTTCGGCATGGTGAACCCGGAGGGTTACAGGAAGGCCCAGAGGATCATGGAGCTGGCAGACAGGTGGCGCCTTCCCCTACTCTGCTTCATCGACACCCCCGGCGCTTTTCCCGGCATCGGCGCGGAGGAGAGGGGTCAGGCAGAGGCAATTGCCTCAAGCATCGCCTTCATGTTCACCCTCTCGGTGCCCGTCCTGATCGTGGTGACCGGCGAAGGCATGAGCGGCGGGGCCCTCGCCATCGGCGTGGGCGACAGGATACTGATGCTTGAGCACTCGATCTATTCAGTCATATCCCCTGAGGGGTGCATCGCCATCATCTGGAGGGGAGACAATTCCAAGGTGGCCCTCACCGCGGACATCCTGAAGCCCACCGCTTCAGACCTCTACCGGCTCCACGTCATCGACGAGATCATAGAAGAGCCCTTCGGCGGCGCCCACAGGGACCACGAGGCAACGTTCCGGAACGTTGGCGAGGCCCTCGACAGGCACCTCGCGGAGCTGCGGAGCGTACCGGTAGAGGAGCTGAAGGAGAAAAGGTATCAGAAGTTCAGGGCCATGGGTGTCTTCGAAGAAACCGTGTGACAATTCTATCTACTCGGGGCAGTCGAAGAAGTAGGCAGTGAAGGGCCGAGGACTGCCTGTGCTTTCGCTGCCTCACCGGCACCAGGTCCTGCAGCGCCCTTGAATTTGGGCCACCAAGCCTGGCCCCATTCCTTCAGCCTGTCGATATAGGCAACTTTCTCCGGGTATTTCTCGTAATTCAGATAGGACCACTCGCTCTCCATCCAGTTACTCACCGTCTTGGAAGAGATGCGCTCGAGTTCCGGGCTGAAGTAATAGTTTCCGAGAACCCGGCCCCATAACTCGACTCTAAGGAACTTGACCTGCACGAGATCTTGGGGAAGGGTGATCTGCTGAACCTCCATTTCACCGGCTGCAGACCTGATGACAGGGTCCATTCTCGTCCCTCTGTCCGCCCATCGGCCCCAAACCGTTGCGAAGATGCCGCGAATGGTCCAGTAGGCCTGACTCCCTCCGTCCCGGCTATCCTGATTGCTCTCGACCGCAGCGTACAGATTGGCAGGATCGGTGCACTCTGCCGCGGGCCTGTACTGGACGCCTTCTCTAAAGCTGTCGAAGAAGAAGGTCACAGCCCCCACGAGCCGCTTGTTCTCGATTTTTGCGAGGAAATACGTACTCGACTGCGGTCCTGTTCGCAAATCAGCCAGGACAACCCACGATCCGGGAGGGAGAGGCAGTTTCCGGCCGGCTGCCGGGAAGAAACCCGAAAAAAGCTTGCCCATGTATATGGGCGTTTCCGCTCCTGCCTGGCTCGCAGTTTTTGCGCTCTGGCTTTTTGCGAGCCCTGCGTCAGGGGGGGCCAGATTCATCGAGACCGCCTTGGGCGATGCATCCGCTTCTGGCGCTGGTGGCGTGCTTTTGGCATGCTTTTTCTGGTCTGCGGGCGCCGGTGCAGCTGGCTGCATTGGCTCTCTGGCTGCCAAAGGCGCTTGAGCGGGCACTGGAGGCGGCGAGTAGGCTGCGACAGGTTCGGCAGGCTTGGGCTTGAGCCCGGCCTTATGGGGGCCCGGCAACCAGGGAGGAAAGAGGATCGCCAGCAGCGTCAGGATACCCGCAAGGGAGACAGCGACGCGCCACCAGGGTGCCCTTGTCCAGAGGGCTCTGACGCTGGCAGCTATGGATGGCTTCGGACGCATATCATTCAAAGGGCAGGGCAGCTACGACGCCGTCTCTCAAGGCCAGGGAGATACGGCCATGCCCCTTCTGCTTGGCATCGATAAGGGTGTCGGCAATGGACTCCTCAATGGAGCGGACCAGATCGCGGGAGGATGCCCCGGTGCCCATCCGGCCGTGAAGGCGCATCATGCCCAGGAGAAGTTCAGGATCGATGCCGCCATCGACGACTCTCAACCCGTAGCTCTGTACCATTGCTTCCACTTCCAAGGCTGTCACGCGCGCGATGTCCAGCCCCTCCAGGGGTTTGAAAACAAAGATCCGGTCAATGCGGTTGAGCACCTCGGGAGCGAATCCCGCTTCTTTGAGGGCATTGATAGATGCCCGGCGCAATTCATCCTGGTCCTGGGAAAACCGCTGCACCAGCTCGCGCAACGCGTCGACAGCGGCGTTGGTCGTCATGATGAAAATGCTTTTCTTCGTCGAGATCTGTTGTCCGTCCGATGCCTCGGTGATAAAACCGTCATTCCACGCGGTCAGGAAGTTCTTGTGGACCTCATGGTGGGCCTTCTCGAATTCATCGAGAAGAACAATGGAGTCCGGCATATCCCTCAGGGTAGCGGTAAGCTTGCCGTACGTGTCGGAGCCTACGTACCCCTTCGAAGAGCCGAACAGCTGTGTTGCCGCCGACCCTCCCCTCGAGAATTGAGTCATGTCGAGGTGCAGCAAGTTCCGCTCCAGCTCGGCTGCGAGACATTTGGCGAGGTAGGTCTTGCCGGTTCCGGGCGGCCCTGCCATCATGAAGATGCCGATTGGCTTATTCCGCTGCTGCAAAGCCAGACGGCGACGGATTTGTGCTGCCAGGTCATCGCACACTGCGTCCTGGCCGATGACCCGCCGTTTCAGCCTTTCAGCCAATTGCGCGGCATCGATGAACTCCGACTCCGTCTCATCTGCAAGTTTCTGCTCGAGAACCTTTCTATTGGTCAGGCGATCGAGGACATCCATCTTCCATCCTCCCTTGGTTTGCCTGTTGGCAGTCCGATATTTTCTCTCATGGGCTATGCCAATAATGGCGATGAGCCAGAGCAGGCCAGCTGTGGCCGAGACATACCAGCCAATGGCGTGCAAAAAACCCGTAAGACGGTCTCCCCATTCTCTGAATCCGGCAAGGGAAGGGGCGTGCGCGAAGCAGAGCTGGCCGACGGCAACCAGGGCCATGAGGAGGAGCGCAAGGGGCGTGAGTCTGCCGGCGAAGGAAGAAAGGCGCCCCATTCTAGTCTCCTGCCACCTTCAGCCCGAGCACCTGGCCCACGCTCATGACCGGAAGGACCAGCTTTGACGATCCGGAGGCGATCCCCGCGGTGATGCCCCCGCCGTCACCGTCACGAATTCCCGTGACATTGATAGTGCCCGTCGATGGGATGGGGACGGCAAAGGTGACGGGGCTTTTCGTGAGAACCACGATCCTGGAATAACCCTCGCTGTCGATCCGGACCACATCGCCGTCTTCGACATCGGAATCCCACAGGGTAAGCCAAGCGAGCCTGACCCGATTGTCACGGGATCTTGAGGCCTCCCGAGTAGTGGGCGCATCAACGTGGCGGGAACGGTTTTTCAGCTGGGATGCCTGATTTGTTTCCTTAAGGTCCCCGGATGGGGGCTGATGCTCCCCGGAAGTCATTCTGGCGACAAGGGCGTTCCGTTCGCTCTCCGATAGATTCATGCTCCGTAGGGCCGCATTTTGCTCATCTTCGCGGACCTCGGCGAGGGGAAAGACCTTCATCGTATCGAAGGCGTGCTGGCGGGCCTGCCTTTCGGCGGAACTGACATGGTCACCCCCCCCGGTGAAGAAACCCGTGTTTCCATGGCCAACGAACCAAACCGAGCCGGCAACGATGATCACCGCAAGAGAAAGGAAGAACTTACGTCCGGGCTTTCCTGACTGGTGCGGCAAAGGTTTATCTTGATCGCTCGATTCTTCCTGATACAAGTTGTCCATCTTCCCCCCTTCTCTTAATGGCGAAAGATGCGCTCGACCATCAGCAAAGCGCCGTAATAGTCGGCATAATGGCGCGCAACAGGGATAGAAGCTGTTTCATAGCAATTCATAGCAATGTTATCGGAAAGAATGGCGGTTTTTTAAGCTATAGAAACCTGTTGCTTCCAGGCCGCAAAGAGCCGGTCAGGCGTCGATGCGCGAGGCTGCCGGCCCGCCGCTATGCTCTCTCGGTCCTGCCCAGTGCTTGACCCTGAAGATCCCGAATACGCCGAGGATCACGAACCCCGCCCCTGTGGCGGTCCAGACGGTGATCGGCTCTCCCAAAAGGAGCCTTCCTAGAAGCAGGGCCAGAACCGGGTTGACGTAGGCGTAGGTCATGGTAATGCTGATGGGCAGTAGGCGCAGGGCCGTGAGGAACGAAGTGAAGGTGATGACAGAGGCGAAGATCACGAGGTACGCCCACGCAATCCACGCCGACGCGTCCGGATGGGGCACCGGTTCTGCGAGCGCCAGAGAGACGATGAGAAAGCCGAAAAAGGCCATCATGTGGTGGTAGCCGGAAAGGGCCGCCGGAGCGAGCCTGACGGGCCGTTGTGTCTGGAATACCGAGCCCGCGGCCCAGGAAAGGGGCCCAACGATCAGGGCCAGAACTACCGGTAAGCCTTTCAGGGCCCCGAGAGAGGAAGCGCTCAGCACGGCAACGCCCCCAAAACCGACGAGGAGACAGGCGACGAGGGGAAGGGAAGGCCTCTTCCTGTAGAGGCAGAGCTCTATGATGGTTGCCCAGATAGGCGCTGACGAGGCCATGAGGCAGGCGAACCCCGAAGCGGCGTACTGCTCGGCCCAGAGTATCAACCCGTTTCCTCCCAGCCAGAAGAGGTTGCCTGCAACCACAAGGGAGAGCCATTCCTTGCGGGTCGGCCTCATCGGCAGTCCCTGAAGGCGGGCTATGGCAAGGAGGATCAGGGCGGCCGCCGGCATGCGCAGCATGCCGAGGAAGAAAGGGGGGAAGCCCGTTGGGCTGACGCCGATGCGCATGGCCAGGTAGGTGGTGCTCCAGACCGTGTATACCACACATAGGTGGAGCACGCCTTTCCGTGACAATCCAACGTATGCGCGACCCCTCATGCTGCCCGTTTCGCCTTCCTTGCGCATCATCAACGGCGGGCTAGGCTCCGAACAATTCTTTTACGCGGCCCTGGTGCGGGCCGGAGGAGAAATTAAGGCCGCCTCAGGGCAGGTCATGGAACTGGAAAGGTGCGGGACAGAGGGGCCGGCCGCCTAAGCGTCCTTGTGACTAGGCCTGATACCCGTCCTCCAAGCTTGGCTTTCGAGCGGGCAGCACGGGACGGCTCGGCCCCCATGGTGCGGATCAGGCGCATGAGCCGTCTGACCCGCACGCTTACTTCTTGACCGGCTCGAAGGCGAAAAAGACCCTCTCGGCCATGATAGTACCTGCCTTGCCCTTCTCAATGGGTATGGCAGGTATGTCGAATACGGCGAGCTGTACCTCGTCGCCCCGCTTGAGGGTGCCTGCGGCGCAGTTGATGATCCTGGTGAGGAGCCTTCTCACCGGGTCCTGCCCGAGGTCCACGAC
>CAYZAF010000262.1:0-3020 GCA_964476435.1 uncultured Syntrophaceae bacterium | reverse complement strand
TTCACATCTCCCCGAGGCGTGAAGACGTAGATCTCGTCGGGGAACAAATCGATCTTGAAGCTTTCGAGAAACTCCTTGTTGTCTTTCAGCTCTTCCTGCCGCTCGATGATGCGCCTGAGCCAGGCGAACATCTTGTCCTCTCGCGCGTCAAAAACCCTTCCCTCTTTGTATTTCCAGTGCGCCGCTATGCCTTCTTCGGCGATCTTGTGCATCTCGTGCGTCCTGATCTGTATCTCGATCTTCTCGCCATAGGGGCCTATTACCGCGGTGTGGAGCGACTGGTACATGTTCGCCTTGGGAAGGGCGATATAGTCCTTGAACTTGCCGGGAATAGGCTTGAAGAGGTCATGTATGTAGCCCAGCACTTCGTAGCATTCCCGCACCGAACCGACCAAGACCCTGAAGGCGGTAATGTCGTATATCTGGTCAATATTGAGCTTGTCCTGAATCATCTTCCTGTAGATGCTGTAAAGCCTCTTTGCCCTGCCCGACACCTCGCACTTCACGGAGACCTGCTCCAGGCGGTTCTTGAGGAGGTCCTTCACTTCCGCGATATAGGCATCGCGCTCCCTCTTCTTTCGAGCGATGTTCTCGCTTATTATCCTGTATTCCACCGGCTTCAGGTATTTGAAGGTGAGGTCCTCAAGCTCGCCCCGGAGCCACTCTATGCCGAGGCGATGGGCCAAAGGCGCGTAGATGTCGAGGGTCTCTCTCGAGATCTCGGCCTGCTTCTCAGGGGGCAGGAAATTGAGGGTCTTCATATTATGGTAGCGGTCTGCCAGCTTTATCAGGATGACCCTGATGTCCTTGCTCATGGCGAGGATCATCTTCCTCAAGTTCTCGGCCTGTCTGTCCTCGGAGGCGGACATTTTGATCTGGCCTATCTTCGTGACTCCGTCGACAAGTTCTGCGACTTCAGTGCCGAAGTACTCTTCAAGCTCTTCCTTCTTAAGGTAGGAATCTTCCAGCGTATCATGGAGGAGACCGGAGACGATGCCCTGCACGTCCAGGTGCATCTTCGTCAGAATATACGCAACTTCGAGGGGGTGGGTCAGATACGGCTCGCCGGAGAGTCTTACCGTACCTTTGTGGGCCTTCGCGGAGAGGACGTACGCGCGCTCCACCATATCCACATCGGCCTGCGGGTTGTACTTGAGTAGCTCTTCTACGATGTCATTGAACCTGACCATCATTCACGTTCAAAAGATAGTATACTATAAAAAGACTGCTCCTAAGAAGCTTCAAAGCTGACAGCGCCTCGCCACGAATGGAGGGCCCCAAGAGGGCGACAGTCTGGCTGGCGGTTTGCCCCCTCCCCCATCCGACATGGTCACGGCCGGGTGAGTCCGAGGGAGCCGTCTTTTCGCCGATGAGGGCAAGACATGCGCTTCAGGTACGGGGATCAAAGGTGATCTCTTAGCGGAAGGAGGCTGCAATGACGTTGATGGATGAGTTCATGAAGAAAACCGAGAAGGGGTTGAAGACGCTCAAAGAGACGGCTGAAGGATTTGCCGTCAACGTGGAAAAGCAGGCAAAGATCGCGGCAAAGAAGGTGGATCTCATGAGGATCCAGAAGAAGATCAACCAAGCGTACGCAGAGGCTGGGGAGCAGGTATACCGAGAGCATGTCGCCGGGCGGCCCGTCGACGTGGATGAGCCGTATCTGAAAGAAAGGCTCATGTCCGTTACCCGGATGAAGGCCGAAATAAAGGGCATTGAAGAAGAGATCGAGGCCATACGCGCTGAGTCGGCCACCAAGGGGGGATCCCCTGAACAGGGAGGGGCTTAGGTCTTTTGAGGCGCCAGACGCCTCGGAAATCCCCCCCGTTCGTGGCCTTCTTTTTTGTTGACAAACCCTGGAAAACGAAAGGAGGTTCCTGAATGCTCGGCTTCCTCAAGGACAGACAGCTCTATGTCGAATTAAGGCCACAGTGCCCCAAGTGCAAGAAGGAGTTCATGCTCGACCTGAAGAAATTCCTGCCTGGAAAGGCCCATAGCTGTTACGCATGCGGAACGGTCGCGCACTTTGACGCGTCCCTGGCCGAGAGGGTTCAGAAGCAGGTTCACGACCTGGAGGTGACCATACGCGAGGTGTACGAGAGCTTCTCGTCGCGCAAAGGAGAATGATATCCCTAACTATAGGCGGAAGGACCGCGAAGAAAGACTGCTGCAAAATAGCGGCGGTTTAAAGTCGCGCCGTGTCCGCAAACCAGACGCCGCCCTAGAGGTATTTCTCCGCCAGTATCTCGGCGATCTGCACTGCGTTCAGCGCCGCGCCCTTCCTAATGTTGTCAGAGACGATCCACATGTTGAGGCCATGGGGGATCGTCTCGTCCCTTCTTATCCTCCCTACAAAGGTCTCGTCCTTGCCCGCCGCATAGATCGCAAGAGGGTAGACGGCGTTGGCCGGGTCATCCGCCACCTTCACCCCGGGGGCCCTGGAAAGGATGCTCCGCGCTTCTTCCGGGGAGAGATCCCTCTCGAATTCAACGTTGACCGATTCCGAGTGGCCGTAAAAGACGGGCACCCTCACCGTGGTTGCCGTTACGAGGATCGAGTCGTCTTCCATGATCTTCTTCGTCTCGTTCACCATCTTCACCTCTTCCTTCGTGTACCCGTTCTCGAGGAAGACGTCGATATGGGGTAGGCAGTTGAAGGCGATCTGATGGGGGTAGACCTTGTGGACGATCTCCTTGTTGCTGTAGATGGCCATCACCTGGCCCTCCAGCTCTGCAACGGCCTTCTTGCCAGTTCCCGACACCGCCTGATAGGTGGAGACCACGATTCTCTTGATCCTGGCTGCGTCATGGAGCGGCTTCAGGGCTACCACCATCTGGATGGTGGAACAATTGGGGTTCGCAATGATACCCCTCTTCTTATAGTCCTTGGTCGCATGTCCGTTTACCTCGGGCACGACGAGGGGGACGTCCGGCTCCATGCGGAAGGCGCTCGTGTTGTCGATGACGACGCAGCCGCTCCGGGCGGCGATGGGCGCAAACTTCTTGCTCACGGCGCCCCCA
>CAYZAF010000261.1:0-9303 GCA_964476435.1 uncultured Syntrophaceae bacterium | reverse complement strand
TCTGATCGTCCCTGTCTGGACGCTTCTCAACTTGTGGATTCCCTGCAGCTTCCCTACAGGGAGACCTTTCTTCCGCTTCGCTCCGTCGGCAATTATTGGGGCTTAAGCGCCCCCTCCAGTGGCGCAAGCCACATGGAGCCTCCCCCCTCACCTCGCTTCCGCTCGTTGTCCTTAGATGACCCTGCTGCTTGCAGCAGGGTCATCTATAGGGGAGAACATTCTTTGCCATGTCTCCCCTACATTCATACTGTTTATCAAAAATGTCGTGTAAGTGCCCTTAACCAATGTATATATTGATTGATATGGTTATGATCCGCCCCTCGGTCCCATGCCCATCT
This sequence comes from uncultured Syntrophaceae bacterium, assembly GCA_964476435.1. Taxonomy (GTDB): domain Bacteria; phylum Desulfobacterota; class Syntrophorhabdia; order Syntrophorhabdales; family WCHB1-27; genus CAVVNC01. The sequence goes on along the minus strand of CAYZAF010000261.1, from coordinate 8,965 downwards.
CATATCCTTGAGTGCCCATTGTCCTTATCATACCTCCTGTATACCCTTTCGAATCAGCCGAGCGCCAGGGCCCCCTCGATGAGCCTCTTCAGGAGCCCTAGCCCTTTCTTTGCGTCGTCCCCGAGGTCGATGCGCATGGTCCTGCGGCCGTGCCTTGCGAGCGCCTCCAGGTCTCCGAGGGCCTGCGATTTCTTGAAGATGCCGAAGGTGTAGGGCTTCCCCGGGATTGAGAGATCGATGGCGTCCCTGCACGTGAGCTGGATGAAAAGACCGCTGTTCGGGCCGCCTTTGTGGAATTGTCCGGTGGAATGGAGAAAACGGGGCCCATACCCTATGGTGGTAGCCACGTGCAAGCTATCCCGGAGGCGGAGACGGATTGCCTGGAGCAGCTCCTCCGTGTCAGCGTCTTCGGTGAGATAGGCCTGAAGGGAGATATAGTCCCCCGGCCGTGCCTCGCCCACAAAGCTCCAGAGGAGATGCTCAGGGCTTTCGGCCTTGTCTTGACCGAAGAAGCTCAAGGGTCCGTGCGTCATCACGGGCGCCGGCTCCGTCAGAGTGCCCCGTTCCTCGACGCTCTTCAGCAGCCGGTTGGTGGCATCCTTGCTCTCCTGCACGTTGGGCTGATCGAACGGATTTATCCCGAGCACCGCACCCGCAACTGCCGTGGCGACCTCCCACCGGAAGAACTCCTGGACAATGCCTGCCGCCTCCCTCACTTCGATGAATATGACGGGGAAATTAGCGGCTTGCAGGAGCCTCACCTTATCTTCCAGGCCAGGATCTATGCGCCCCTTCATCTGTATGGAGACAAAGAGCCGGTCATTTCCGTAGACGAGGGGGCTTCCCGGCTCCTCTCCGGCTATTGGCAGGAGCCCGGTCCCCTCTTTTCCCGTGCTCTCGGCAATGAGCTGCTCAAGCCACATGCCGAGGCTGGACAGCTCTTTGGGGAGCAGAAACGTTACCTTGTCCCTCCCGGCCAGCGCCATCTCGCCCAGGGCTGCACCGAGGAGCGCCCCCGGGTTCTCAGTCAGAGGCCTCTGGCAGGCCCGGGACATGGCGAGGACCTCATCGAGAATGCCTTTCAGGTCAAGACCAAGGAGGGCCGCCGGAAGAAGCCCGAAATAAGAGAGGGCGGAGTAGCGCCCGCCCATGTCGGAGAAGTTGAGAAAGACGCGGGCGAATCCGCGCTCCTCTGCCAAGCGCGCAAGCGGGGTATCGGGATCCGTAATGACCACGAAATTCTCGCCCGCCTTCCCGCCTTTGAGGGCCTTTACTCGCGCATAAAAGTAGTCGCCAAAAGCAATTGGCTCGGACGTGGTACCCGATTTGCTCGCCACGATGAAAAGGGTCGTCGAGAGGCGCACCTGCTCTTCGACGGCTGCCACGCTCGCAGGATCGGTCGTGTCGAGAACGAGAAGAGGGAGGCCATGGGGGTTCGGCCCGAAGACGCGCTCGAAGACGAGGGGTGCGAGGCTGCTGCCGCCCATGCCCATGTGTACGACGTGCGAGAAGCCGGCCTCCTTGATCTCCTGCACGAATTTCCTCAGCTCGGATACCCGTTCTGCCATGGTCTCCGCCACGCGAAGCCATCCGAGGCTCCGTGCTATGCCCGCCTGTTGATCTGGTTCTCTCTTCCACAGGCTTGCGTCCTTCTCCCAAAGCCTTCGCACTGCCTGTGTCTGCGTGAGCTTCTCGATTCTCGGCTTGAGCCGGGACGATTGGAAGGAGGCGGTCTTTAGGCCTGCTTCCTTCGCGGCTCTGCCCTCTGCCCGGCGAATTTCGTCCTGTTTGCCCAGATTGAATACCTGGGGATTTATCTTCTCTCTTGCCACCTGCTTTCCCCTCCTTATAGCGAGTCGTCCGCCCCTTTTCATGAGCCCTGGGGCTCACATCCTCCCCTTCCCCTCTACGGCTTCCATCTTCTTCAGGCGGCGCCGAAAGCGCTCGGCCCCCACGAAACGGGCGGAAAGGAATGTCTTGACCAGGTCCCACGCGAGGGCAAAACCGATGACGCGGCCCCCTAAGCAAAGCACGTTCATATCATCGTCCTCCACGCCCTGGTGGGCGGAAAAGACGTCGTGCACGAGAGCGGCGCGCACCCCGGGTACCTTGTTCGCGGCAATGCACGCACCTACCCCGCTTCCGCAGATTGCGATACCGCGCTCGACCTCTCCTTCCGCGATAGCCCGCGCCATGGGGATGACGAAATCTGGATAGTCGTCGCCGGTCTCGAGGCTTGCCGGCCCGAAGTCCCTCACCTCGTGGCCCGCCTCATCGAGTAGCCGCGAGAGCACCTGTTTCAGCTCGAAGCCTCCGTGGTCACCTGCTATGCCAAGGCGCATAGTCACTCTCCCTAAGGTCAGGTATGCAAAGCCTTAGTGCCCATGGCAAGGCTTGCGGCCCCCACGGTGCCGGCACTCGCACCAAGTGCGCCGGGCACCACCTCAAGACCCGTGGTGGCCGCCGGCAGGGCCCATCGTCTCACGCCGGAGCGCACCTCGTCGATCAATTGGGGCATACCGCTCATGACGCCTCCCCCGAGGATCAGCCTGCATGGGTTGAAGGCGTTCACCAGACTCACGCAGCCAGCGATGAGGGCCCGGCTTACGTGCTTGAAAAGGGCATTGGCAAGAGGGTCTCCTGCTGCGGCCGCCCTTGCCGCCACCTCAGCGGTTATGGCGTCCATTGAGCCTGATGCCATGGCAAGCATGGCCTCGCCCGCCCCTTGGTCCTGCCTGACCATCTCCTGGGCCTGCCGGGCAATTGCCCAGCCTCCGGCGAGGGCCTCGAGGCATCCCCGGTTGCCGCACGTGCAGGCCGGACCGTTGAGGTCGATCGTCAGGTGCCCCAGCTCTCCGGCAGTGTTCGTGCACCCTTCGAGGAGGCGTCCGCCAGTCACCACGCCACCGCCGATGCCTGTACCCACGTAGAGGCACACGAGGTCCGCGATCCCTTGTCCGGCTCCGTAAACGCACTCACCCCACGTGATTGCCCTCACGTCGTTCGTGACGACCGCAGGTATCCCGAGGAGGCGTTCCAGGTCCGCTCCCAGCGGCACCTCTCTCCAGCCGAGGTTGGGAGCGAAACGCACCTGCCCTTTTTCACGATCTATCTGCCCGGCGATGCCGACGCCTATACCCATTGGCAACGAGTCCGCCCCCTCCCACAAGGCACGGGACATCCGCACTATGTCTGCCTCCACGGCAGCGGGACCTTCACGCACGTTGGTGGCTGTCCGCAGGCTCTCCCGAATGGCCCCGCGCCCATCTACACGGGCGACCTCCAGCTTCGTGCCCCCCAGGTCCACACCCAAGGCCCATTGCCCGCTCATGTCAGTCCATCCCAATGGCACACTCCCTGCCTTCAACTTGTGGATTCCCTGCAGCGAGCTGCAGGGAGGCCTTTCTTCCGCTTCGCTCCGTCGGCAATTTAAGGGGTTCAGCACCCCCTCCGGCAGCAAAGCTGCCGGAGCCTCCCCCCTCGCCCTCGCTTCCCTCGGTGTCCTGGATTCCCTGCTGCAAGCAGCAGGGTCAATCATCCCAAAGCATAAGGCAGGGCAGCCCAAGGTTTTTTGCGCAATCCGCCACTATAGCTTGAAGCTTCTCTTGCTCACTTGCAAGCCCAAAGTGGATGCAGCCTAGTGACCTACCCCTATGGTCCGCACAAGACTGATCAGAGAGGCAGGATAGATCCCCCACCAGAAAACGAGGGCAAAGAGAACGATCATCACCGCGCGGGCCTTTTTTCCGGCAGGGACGCTCGATGAAGCCTCAGGGCCCATTTGTCGATAAAGCACGGAAATCACCCTCAAATAGTAGAAGAGACCTATGGCGCTATTCACGATGAGGATAATGACGAGACCAGAGAGGGAGGCATCGATGCCCGCTGCAACAACATAGATCTTGCCGATGAAGCCGGCGGTGAGGGGCATGCCGGCGAGGGACAGGAACATGAACGCGAGCATGCCCCCGAGCCAGGGTCGGCAGCGGCCCAGCCCCTCGTACGCCTCGATGGCGTCGGCGTCCTGCTCCTTTCCCGACAGGAAGGCCACCACACCGAACGCCCCGAGGGTGGTCGCCATATACGCAGCGAGGTAGTAAGTGACCGCAGCAACCTTGAGAGGCCCGGCAGCCAGGAACGCGACGAGCACGTACCCGAAGTGGGCAATGGAGGAATAGGCGAGAAGCCTCTTGATGTTGTTTTGAAAGAGGGCGAGAAGATTGCCCACGAACATGGATGCAATTGCCATCATGGCGAACACGACGAAGAGGCGGGGATGATCGGAGAGGTTCACCCCCGCAAAATAGCGCAAAAGTAAGCCGATCATTGACCCCTTGGAAATCGTGGCGATGAATGCTGCGACCGGAGCGGGCGACCCTTCGTAGACATCGGGGGTCCACATGTGAAAGGGAACGAGGCCGATCTTGAACCCAATGCCGACCAGGAGGAAGACCATTCCGGCAAGGGCCATGGGCTCGCCAGACTTAAGGCCAGTCATATGCTGACCCATGAGGGAGAAATCCATGGTGCCCCCCAAGCCGTAGATGAGGGCCATGCCAAAAAGGAGAAAGGCGGACGATACTCCGGAAAGGACGAGATACTTTAAGCCGGCCTCGGTGTGGGCCGGTGCAGTGCGGCGGTACGCGATGAGCGGATAGAGGGAGATGCTGAGCACTTCGAGGCCGAGGAAAAGGGAGGCGAAGTGGCACGAGGCAACGAGGGCGAGGGCTCCGAGGAGAGCCCCCAGAAGGAGTATGTAGTACTCCTCCACGTCCCCCGGCCGGCCTTCCAGATACTCATAGCTGAGGATGACGACCGCAAGGCCGCCGGCCAGCATGAGGGCGCTGTAGAAGAAGCCGAGGCTGTCAAAGATGAAGAGCATGCCGACCCGCTCTCCCCCAAGGGGCCCTACGGCTAACAGGGCTCCCAGGGACGCGACAAGCCCGGCCAGCGTAAGGTAGAAGGTCAGGGCATGGCTGCGCCTCAACGACAGGCAGATCATGAGGAGCGCCATGGTGCCTGCCAGGATTGAGAGGGGAAGCAAGGCGAGGAATGGAAGATTCATCTCGCCCTCCCTTCAGGGCCCGCATCTTTCAAGGCTCCTGCTGCCTCAAGGCCGGCTGCTCCATGGGGGGCCAAAGGAAACGACCTGCTCGTCCGGTTGATGAGCCCCTGGGGAAAAAGTCCGAGCCCCAAAAGGGGCACGACCATCAGCGTCACAATGGCCATTTCACGGACGGAAAGGTCGGGAATCCTAGAGGCGTGCTTCGCCTCCCCGAAGAATGCCCGCCCCATCATGCTCAGGGAATAGATTGTCGAGAGAACGAAGCCGAGGGCCGCGACAGCTGCCAGGGCTGGGTGCGTCCCATACGTGCCCAGGAGAACGAGGAACTCCCCCACAAAATTGCCCATTCCGGGCAGACCCAGGGACGCAAGGGCAAAAACCATGGCTGCTCCGCCAAGGCGGGGAACCTCTTTCCACAGGCCTCCCATGCGGCCGAGGTCGCGGGTGTGCAGCCTCTCCTGCAGCGCGCCCACGAGTATGAAAAGCCCGCCGGTGCTTAAGCCGTGGGAGAGGATCTGCAGGATAGCGCCCTGGAAGGCAAGGTTGTTCCCCGCAACGAGGCCTAAGAGCACGAACCCCATGTGGCTCACACTCGTATAGGCGACAAGGCGCTTCATGTCAGCCTGCGCGAAGGCGAGGAGGGCCCCGTAGAGGATGCCTATGATTCCGAGGATCGCCAATGGCTTTGAAAAGGCCTGCATCTGCAAAGGAAACAGGGGAATGGCAAAGCGCAGCAGGCCGTACGCGCCTGTCTTGAGAAGGAGGCCGGCGAGGATGACGCTCCCCGCAGTAGGTGCCTGGGTATGGGCATCCGGCAGCCACGTGTGGAAAGGGATCGCGGGCACCTTCACGAGGAATGCGGCAAGAAAGCCGCACAAGAGGAGTATTGCCGCAACCGGCCCTAGGCTCGTGCCTATCAGGGCGGGATAATCGAATGTGTATACCCCGGTGGCGTGGCCGTGCGAAAAGTAGAGCCCGAGGATCGCGGCCACCATGAGGAGGCCGCCCAGCTGCGTAAAGATGAAGAACTTGACTGCCGCTCGAAAACGGTCCTCATGTCCCCACAGGAGGATGAGGAAGAACATGGGCACCAGCATGATTTCCCAGGCAAAGTAGAAGAGAAAGAGGTCGAGGGCGAGGAAGACACCCATGACCCCTGCGATGGTCCACGTGAGGCATAGGTAAAAAAAGCCCGTCTTCTCCGTGATCTCCGCGAATGAAGAGAGGCTGGCCAGGCAGCCAAGGAAAGCTGCCAAGCCGAGGAGGATGAGGCTTACGCTGTCGCAGGCCAGATGAAATGTCACGCCCAGCTGGGGTATCCAGGGCTTTTGGAATTCCGAGATCCAAATCGTGGGTGCAGAGCCGCCCCGATTGCTCGTAAACCAGAGGCAGACAACGATGACGAAATCGAGGCAGAGGGCGAAAAAAGAGACCCATCCCGGCATCTTTCGGCTGATGCGGCCGGAAAAAAGGGCAACAATGCCCCCGCACACAGGGAGAAAGAGGATGGCTATGAGGATCATGCGAACACCGCCACGAGAAGGAAGATCGCCGCGCCGATGGTCGCCCCCATGACGTACCAGCGCACCTTCCCCGACTGGGTCAGGACGAGGGCAATCCTACCCCATTCCATGATCCGGGCGATCCCTCTGTAAGGCAGGTCGATGACATCGGCCTCATCGAGCCGGGCGGCATTAATGAAGGGTTTGACGAAGACATTGCTGTAGAGCCAATCGAAGCCCCAGCCTGAGTACCAGAACCGCTCTACTGCCGAGGCAGCGCGAGAGCGCGCCCGGCGAGCGGACGCAGCAGGTCCGAGGTAGTATAGGCCAACCGCAAGCACGGCGATGAGGGAGGCCAAAGAGACTATCCCCTGGAGCGCCCCTTCAGTCCACAGGCTCGCTATTGTCTCTCGGGCAGCCGGCAGGGCCTTCTCCACGAGGTCGGAGAAGAGCGTCACATGGCCGAGAGTCCTGGGCAGCTCGATGAAGCCGGCGCCTATGGAAAAGACGGATAGGACGATCAGGGGGATTTTCATGGATAGACCAAGCCTGCTCTTGGCCTGCCTCTTCGCGGGCCCGAAGAATGCCACGAAGACGACCCTGAAGGCGTACAGCGAGGTCAAAAAGGCACCCACCAAGCCTGCTGTCCAGAGCCAGATGCCCCCTTCAGGGGATGCCCACACTCGGAGAAGGATCATGTCCTTACTGTAGAAGCCCGCTGTCACTATGGGCAGGGCGGAAAGGGATGCAGCCCCGATGAGGAAGGTCCAGAAGGCCAGGGGGAGGACCCTTCTCAGCCCCCCCATCATAAAGATATCGTGCTCGTTGTCCAGGGCCTGGATGACAACGCCGGCACTCAAGAATAGGAGTGCCTTGAAGCAGGCGTGGGTCATGAAGTGGAAGATTGCCGCAGACCATGCCCCCACCCCGAGGGCCAGGAACATGTACCCGATCTGGCTCATGGTGGAGTAGGCAAGGACCCGTTTTATGTCTTTCTGCGCCAGAGCGCTTGCCCCGGCCATAAGGAGCGTCACTGCCCCCACGAGGGCCACGATGAAGCGCACCTGGGGCGCGAGCAGGAAAAGGGCGTTCATGCGGGCTATGAGGTAGACCCCTGCGGTCACCATTGTTGCGGCATGGATGAGGGCACTCACCGGCGTGGGACCCGCCATTGCGTCAGGAAGCCATGTCTGGAGCGGTAATTGGGCTGATTTTCCGACGGCCCCGCCGAGGAGCAGGGCTGCTGCTGCTTGCGCGCTCAAGGAGCCGACAGCCCACGTCCCTGCAGCCTTCTGGGCGACCTCCTGTATCTGGAGGGTACCGAAGGTGTGGGCGAGCATGAAGAGTCCCACGGCGAAGGCAGCGTCACCCACCCGGGTCACGACAAAGGCCTTGATCGCTGCCTTTCGTGCATCAGCCTCGCGGTACCAGAAGCCTATGAGCAGGTATGAGCAAAGGCCTACCCCTTCCCATCCGAGGTAGAGGAAAAGAAGGTTATCGGCAAGGAGCAGGATGAGCATGGAGCCCACGAAAAGGTTCATATAAGCAAAAAAGCGGGAAAAGCCCTCATCCCCTGCCATGAATCCAATAGAATAAAGGAGGATGAGGAAGCCGACTATGCCCACGACGAGGACCATCACGAGGGAAAGGCCGTCTACAGACAGACCGAAGGCCGGTGCAAAATTCCCCACGACAAACCAGGTCCACAGCCTCTGCGTATAAAGGAAGCCGGCAGGGGGCGTAAAGATAAAGGCTGCTCCCACGAGAAGGGAGGCGATTGTGGAGAGGCCCACGGAGCCCGTGCCCAGTGCGGAGACGACGCGCGCGTTAAGCCTCCTGCCGGCCACTGCGAGGAGCAGGAAGCCGGCTAAGGGGAGGACTGGGATGAGCCACAGCACCTGCAGCATGTTCTAGCCTCTCATGGAACTAGCCCTGTCAATGTCGACGCTCCTGTGCCAATGAAAGAGCCAGAGAACGAGGGCCAGCCCGATCGATACTTCCGCGGCGGCAACAGCGAGAATGAAAAGGAACATGGCCTGGCCGTCAGCGGCGTGCCATTGGGCCCCGGCAACGACGAGGGCGAATCCTGCTGCGTTGAGCATGATCTCCAGAGAGAGAAGGACGAAGATGGCATCCCTTCGGATGAGCACGCCCGCGAGGCCTAGAAAGAAAAGAATGCCTGCCAGCATCATCGCATGCTCGTAAGGCATTGCGGGGCTCACGGCTGCACCCCCCTTCTGAGCGACCGCTCTCTCTTTCCCAGCTGGTACGCCAGATGAAAGGCGCCCACCAGCCCCAGGAGGAGCACCAATGAGACCAGCTCCACGCCGAGGATATAGGGGCCGAGGAGGAAGACGGCTATCTGGTGTGGCGTTATCCCTACGACCTGCGTTGCCTG
>CAYZAF010000260.1:0-1991 GCA_964476435.1 uncultured Syntrophaceae bacterium | reverse complement strand
TTCATCGGCAAAAAGAGGGAGTACTTCTGGAGGGACCCTGTCAAGGACCTGGATTTCTTCGATCTCAAGGGCGCAATGGAAGGCCTGTTCGACTGCTTCAACCTCTCCCTTCACGTGGCAAGGACAAGGGAGCCTTTCCTCGACCCGGCAGCCTCAGCGGACATCATCCTCGACGGCCGGCCAGTCGGATGGATGGGAGAGATCATTCCCGGCGTGCTTGCCGCATACGACATCAAGGAGAAGGTGTTCTGCGCCGAACTGGACTTCGACGAGGTCTCGGAAAAAGGCACGGAGGGGCGGACGTACAGGCCCATTCCCCGCTATCCTGCAGTGGTTCGCGATTTCTCGTTCTATGTGGACGACGCTGTCCCGACGGAATCGATCATCGAGACGATCAGGGGGGTGTCGCCTCTCATAGTTTCGGTAGGGGTCTTCGATCTTTTCAAGAAGGAGGTGAGGAGCATATCGTTCCGCGTTGTGTTTCAGTCCTACGAGGATACTCTGACGGACGAGAGCGTCAATGAGCTGCAGCGCATCGTCATCGACAGACTTACGAAGATTGACGGGATCAAACTGAGGACCTAGGGAGGGGGTGTATGACCAAACAGGAGATCGTAACGACCGTGTATGAGAAGTTGGGTTTTTCGAAAAGGGAATCTTCAGATATTGTCGAGCACTTCTTCGCCATCATGAAGAAGAACCTCGCTGAAGGAGAGAACATCAAGATATCGGGACTCGGCAATTTCGTCGTAAAGGAGAAGAAGGCGAGAAAAGGGAGGAATCCCCAGACAGGCGAGGAAATACAGATATCCCCGCGGAGGGTTCTCAATTTCAGGTTGAGCCAGGTTTTGAAGGACGAGATAAACAGCGATAACCACGACCACAACAGAGGAAGATGATCCCGAATATCCCTGAACGGGTATTCTACAGGATAAGGGAAGTATGCGAGTTTACCGGCTTGAAGCCTCACATATTACGATACTGGGAGCACGAGTTCCGCGACATAAGGCCCGCAAAAAGCTCGAAGGGGCAGCGGCTTTACAGGAAAAGGGACCTGGATGCGATCCTTGTCATAAAGAAGCTTCTCTACGAAAAGAGGTTCACCATCGACGGAGCAAAAAAATATCTCCATACGCAGAAAACTCTCATTGGTGAGATCAAAGAGGATCTGAAGGAGATTCTCAAACTGCTCGAAAAAGGAGACCAAACATGAAAATACTGGTATGTGCTTTTGTCCTGTGTTTCCTCGCTTCCTGCAGCGCAGGTCCCGTGTATGTCGCGAAGAATGAGCAAGAAGGCATCAGGTCCTCCTACCAGGACCCGAAGCTTGACGACCTCGCGGCGCGCAATCAGGCGGGCCTCAAGGCCATCTACGAGCGATACGAGCAGGCGAGGATCGACGTCTATCCGAACGGTATCGGATTCGTAGTCCTTTCCGACGACAGAGGCAAGAGACACTACTATCTCCTCGTGGACGTGAGGCCCAGGGACATCACCTTCGGAGAAGGCCAGTCACAGCCCCAGGAGCGGTTCAAAGAGGTCTACAGCCACCATTTCGAGACGAACCTGAGGCTCGTCAAGGAGCAGGATCTGCGCATGGACGGGGTGGAGGGCCTGGCTTTCGCCGTCCACTGGCCCGTGCGCGATTATTCGCAGTGCAACAAGCACGGCGGGTTTCTCGAATATATAATGATATACCTCCCCAAGGGGGATTTTCTGCGCCTGGCGCGGGGGGAGACGAGCTTCGCGGAGGTGACGAAGGATAAGGAGATTATTACGAGCCTGGGGATGAAGAAGGCGGAGTCGATCAGGGTCGTCCAGTAGATATCCCGCGGGATGGCGCGCTTTCCGCGCCATCCCTTCTTTGCTTTCTTTGTTTTGCCGTTCTTTTATGTGCGTTCGGCCGGCGGCCTGTTCGGGCTCGCGTTGCTACCCACCTGTCGACGGTGGGTGCCCCGCATTAATGGCGCCCTTCTCGCCTCGCGGCCTCC
>CAYZAF010000259.1:0-2611 GCA_964476435.1 uncultured Syntrophaceae bacterium | reverse complement strand
CTCGATTTTATGTACCCCGATCCCTCGCACGTGGGGCACGATTCGGTGAGCATGGTCACCATGTTCTCCCTCGTCCTCTTTCTCGTGAGCTGCACGAGGCCCAGCTCGCTTATGGGGTAGGCGAAGGTCTTTATCCTGTCTTTTTTCAGGGCGTCAAGGAGGGCCTTGAACACAGTCTCCCTCGAATCCCTGCGCTCCATGTCGATGAAATCGACCACGATGATGCCGCCCACGTTGCGCAGGCGTATCTGGTACGCGATCTCCTTGACCGCCTCGAGGTTCGTGCGCAGGATCGTGTCCTCCAGCCCTCTCTTGCCGAGGTACTTGCCCGTGTTCACGTCGATGACGGTGAGGGCCTCGGTGTAGTCGAAGACGATGTAGCCGCCCGACTTGAGCCAGATCTTCTTGTGGGCGAGCTTTGCGATGTCTTCCTCCACCCGGTAGTACTCGAAGATGTCCTCTTTCTCCTCGAAGTACTCGATCTCGCACTGCTCCTCCGGGAGGTATTCCTTGAGGAACTCAACGATCTTCTGCCTCAAGGGCAGGTCATCGACCACGATCCTCTTCAGGTTGTGCGAGTGGAGGTCCCTTATGACGCGGAAGACCATCCTCAGGTCCTGATGGAGTATGGAAGGGGCCCTTGCCTTCCGCGCCTTCTCCTGGATGCTCTCCCACATGCGGCGCAGGAAATTGAGGTCTCCCAGCAGCTCGTCCTCCTTCTTCCCGTCGCACGCGGTCCTCGCGATGAGGCCAAAGCCTTTGGGGCAGATGTTCTTCAGGATCGCGGCAAGCCGCTTGCGCTCGTCCTCGTCCTCGATCCTGCGGGAAACGCCGATGTGCTCGCTTGCGGACATGAGCACGAGGAGCCGGCCGGGAAGGGTGATGCGGGATGTGACCCTCGTGCCCTTCTGCCCTATGGGCTCCCTCGATACCTGGACGATGATCTCCTGCCCCTCTTCTATGACGCCCTCTATGCGCTCGTTCGCCTCTACCGGTGAGCCCATCTCTTCGAACTCCTCGTACATCATGGAATCCACGACGAGGTCCCCCACGTAGAGAAAGGCTGACTTGTCCAGCCCTATGTCCACGAAGGCCGCATCCATGCCCGGCAGTATCCTCACGACCCGCCCCTTGTAGATGTTGCCTACAATGCTCTTGTCGTTCTTCCTCTCCTGGAAAAACTCCGTAAGGATGGTGTTCTCCAGGAAGGCGATCCTCGTCTCACTGAAGGTTACGTTGATGATCAGCTCGGAGGCCATCGATTCTCCTGCCCTCTATCTTCACGATTCTCTCGAACTCCCCGGAGAGCCACAGGTCCTTCACGCCTGATGCGCGCCACTCGTAGAAGGCCCGCTCCCCTCTCTCTTTCACCTTCGTTGCCTTGCCGCGGATTTCCCTTCCCGCCACGAGGAGGTACCCGAAGCCGTTGGCCTGTCCGGCCATCCTGCCGGGAGAGACCCCGAGTATCCTCATGCCCTTGGGCAGGTGCGCATCGATGCGCCTCACCTCTGCAGGGCCGATGTCGTGGGTGCCCATCCTTTCGATCTCGATCATCTCGCATGTGCTCTCGATGCCCACGGGCAGGGCGGGCGACAGGGAAATGCGGGGCTTCGGGTGGTATTTCCCGTGCATCTTCAGGCTTATCCCTGAGGACCTGACTGCCCTGAGCAGGATCTCGACTGTGTCGAGATGGCCGATGTGGCGGCTGTCCCCGCACTTTGCGTAGCGCAAGGTGAAGACGGACGTGGCGAAACCCTGCTCCGCCCTCTCTGTCCGGTTTGCGTCGGGTGTTCCTTCCCATAGAAGGCCGGGCTCCGGGCAGGCAGCGGGCTGATCCGCGTCCGATGCGGCTGCGCTTACCGATGCATCGGCTGATCTGGGGCAGGGGCACCCCAGGCCGCAGGCAGCGCACGCCCCGTAGCAGTCGACCGTCTTCTCCTTTCGCTCGGCCCTCTCCATTTCCCCGAGGAGGAAGGACTTGTCCACCCCTGTCTCAATGAAGTCCCACGGAAGGGGCGCATCCTTCTGCCTCGGGCCCAAAAGGCCGGCGCCTGGGCCGGATGCGCGGTCGAGCCACCCGTCATAGAGCAAGGGGTTGAAGCATTCGCTCCATGCCTCGAGCCTCACCCCCTTCCTGTGGAGGTCCTCGAAGAGCGAAGGCAGCCGCTCATCCCCCCTCGCAATGAGGGCTTCGATGAGGCTGGTCGGCGCGTCCCTCATGCGCACCTTAACCCCGCGGCCTGATGCCATCCGTTTTACGAGCCCCATCTTTTCACGCAGGGTCCCTGCGTCCTCCATGGCGAGCCACTGAAAGGGCGTATGGGGCTTGGGCGTGAAGGGCGACACGGAGAGGTGGACCTCCATATTGAGGCGCACGAAGGGCAGGATCAGGTCCCTGAGGGCGAGGAAATCTGCCTCCTCTTCCCAGGGGAAGCCCACCATGAAGTAGAGCTTCACCTTTCTCCATCCGTGGCTTTTCAAGAGCGGCAGCTGGCGCATGAGCGCGTCCGTCTCTATGTCCTTGTTGAGCCTGTCCCGCAAATCCTGGGTCGATGTCTCCAGGGCAAAGGTGAAGCCTCCCCTCGCGCCGGCGCCGAGAAGGTCGATCTCC
>CAYZAF010000258.1:0-6410 GCA_964476435.1 uncultured Syntrophaceae bacterium | reverse complement strand
GTGGAATTGAAGGGCAGGAGCCCGCGGCAGACCAGACTTTGGCGCCGCGGGTGGAAACGCAATCGGTGCGTGAGCGAGTCTTGAGTATCGACGGGTCAGCACCGGAGGCGCTGGCGTTTCGGAAGGAATAGCCTTCGAAAGCGGACGGTGCTGTCGTTCTTCATGGCAATCCTGTCTTTCAGGCCGACAAGTCCTTCGCTCATGCGACGATGGTCGCTTGACAGAACACTACTGGGATACGCAAAATAAGGTATCCTTTGACCCACGGCGGAAGCCAATCCTATCGCAGGCCGGGCGCCCACAGGCGCACCTGTCAAAGGGTCATCCTCTTGTCGAGGACCCGGTACTGTATCGCCTCCGCAACGTGTGATTCCTCGATATCCTTTCCATTGTCGAGATCGGCTATGGTTCTCGCGAGCTTGAGGACCCGGTGATAGGCCCTCGCCGAGAGTGCGAACCTCTCGACTGCCTGTTCGAGGAGGTCTTTCGCTGCCCGGTCCACTGCGCAGAACCTCTTCACCATGCGCGTCGTCATCTGCCCATTCGCCGAGAAGGACCTCCCCTTGAATCTCTCTACCTGGACAGCCCTCGCAGCCATTACCCTCGCTCTGATGGAGGCGGAGGATTCTTCCTCGGTATCGAGGGAAAGTTCCCTGATCGTGACCGGGGGCACGCCGATCTGTATGTCGATCCTGTCGAGAAGGGGTCCGGATATCCGCTTTCTGTAGCGGTTGATCTGCGCGCCGGAGCAGATGCACGCCCTCCGGCTGTCGCCGTAGTATCCGCAGGGGCATGGATTCATTGCGGCGATAAGCATGAAGCGCGCCGGGAAGGTGACCGCGTGAGAAACCCTTGAGATGACGACGTGGCCGCTTTCGAGGGGCTGGCGCAGGGCATCGAGGGTATTTCGCTTGAACTCGGGGAACTCATCGAGAAAGAGCACGCCGTTATGGGCCAGGCTGATCTCACCGGGCCGCGGGAACGAGCCGCCTCCGATGAGGCCGGCGTCCGAGATGGTATGATGGGGCACGCGAAAAGGCTTTTCAATGATGAGGTATCTTTCAGCACTGAGAAGTCCGGCAATGCTGTGTATCTTCGTTGTCTCTATCGCCTCGCTGTAGGTCAGAGGCGGCAGTATGGTCGGGATTCTCCGGGCGAGCATGGTCTTCCCGGAGCCCGGCGGGCCCACCATGAGGACATTGTGCGCTCCGGCGGCCGCTATCTCAAGGGCCCGCTTCGCCTGGGCCTGACCCCTGATATCGGAGAAGTCGACGCCCTCTTCCTTTTCTTCATACGAGTCGGATTGCTCCCTTGGCTGGAAATAGCTCAGCTCCGAGTCGCCCTTGGCGTAGTGGACAATGTCGAGGAGGTGGGCCGCACCCCTCACCTGTATGCCTTCCACCACGGAGGCCTCGAAGCCGTTGTCGTGGGGCACGATGATGTGGGTGAATCCTTCCTTCTGAGCGAGGAGCGCCATGGGGAGCACTCCCCTTACCCCCTTGATCCTCCCATCCAGGGAGAGCTCGCCGGTGATCAGATGAATCTTAAGGAAATCCTGGCTGATAACGCCCATGGCCGCGAGCATTCCGATAGCAACGGGCAGGTCGAAGGATGAGCCCTCTTTTCTGACATCGGCCGGCGCGAGGTTTACCGTGATCCTGTCGTTGGGGAACTCGAAGCCTGCATTCTTTATCGAAGCCCTCACCCTCTCCCTGCTCTCCTTCACGGACGGCTCGGGTAGACCGACGACGTTGAAAGAGGGCAAGCCGTGGGATATGTCCACCTCTACCTCGACCTTGATGCCGTCAATGCCGTAAAGACTCGACGTGAATACTTTCGAAACCATGGCAGCCCCTTCCCCTCTTTACTTTCAGGCCCTTTGCCTTAAGCCTCCTCCTCCTCTTCGAACATCCTGGCTATCCGCCTCGTCTCCTGATCTCGCTGGGCATCGCAGACGAGCACGCCTTCGGGCGACGCGACAATGACAAGATTCGCAACACCCACGGCCCCGATTGACACATCCTGCCCGTAGACGATGCAGTCTTTCGTATCCAGACAGATCGCCCTGCCGGAAACGTAGTTCCCGTCCCGGTCGAGCTCCATCACCCTGCGCAGGGAGCCCCAGGTGCCCACATCGTCCCACGGGAAGTCAGCCTTTACCATGAGCACGTTGTCTGCCTTCTCCATCAATCCGTAGTCGATCGAGACCCTTTCGAAGCCGGAAAAAATCTGCGCCACTGCCTGAGAATCACCGGCACTAATTGCCAGATCCATCGCCTCAAGGCCCCTTGCTAGGTTTGCCATGTGTTGCCTTAAGCCCTCAAGCACCACCCGTGTCCGCCAGACGAAGATCCCGCTGTTCCAATAATAGACGCCCTCGGAGAGGTACTGGGCCGCCCTCTCCTGGTCGGGCTTCTCCACGAAACGATCGACTCTGCAGCATCGGCTGTCCGCCTCAATCACCCTCTGGCCTGCCCGTATGTAGCCGTAGCCTGTCTCAGGCCTCGTCGGGGTGATTCCGATGGTGACGAGGCAATCATCCCTCGTGGCCCATTCCACCGCATGGGAGACGGTCTTCACGAAGGCGCCAATGTCTGGTATGTAGTGGTCTGCTGGCAGGACGATCATAACTGCCTCATTGTCCCTGCGAGCCAAAAGCGTCGCTGCAAAACCGATGCAAGCGGCCGTGTCCCTGCCCACGGGCTCCACGATGAACTGATCCTCACCCAAATCGGGAAGCTGCTTTCGGGCGACGTCCCTGTGCTCTCCCCCCAACACCACAAAGATGTGGTCCGTGGGCACAAGCTCGAGGACGCGTTCGACGGTCATCTGGATCATGGTCTTGTCGCCCACCAGTCTCACGAAGGGCTTCGGAACGCTTTTCGTGCTGAGGGGCCAGAAGCGCTCCCCCCTGCCTCCTGCCATGATGACGCAGTACCGGTGCTCCATCAAAAGCTCGCCTCCGTCAATGCTTCTGCTATGGAGAGGGCCGAGAAAAAGCTCTGCATGGCCGTCTCTTTTTCAAGGGAAGCAAGTTTTTCCCTTATCTTTTCGAGGAGACCCGTTCTCTCCCCGTGGCGCTCCATGGCCTCCTCGATTTTCCCGTAGGGGATTCTGAGGCCTGGAGGCGAGGCCTGCGACCGCGGCCGCTCCCGGTCAAAGAGAACAATGACGTCCTCCCTCAGATCTACTGAGAACCCCGCAATGCCGAAAAGGCAGATCTCCGTTGCGAGCACCTCCAGCTGATGCATCCGCCAGAGGCGCCTGATCGCTTCTTCCCTTTCGGCGCTCAACCCAAGACCGGGGTCAGCTACGCAAGGGTAGTGCCCCATGCCGTTATTCTCAATGTATTCCTTCCTCCGTGCCTCCGGCAAAAGGGCAAGGTGCTCGGGAAAAAGAGCGCACGCGGCCGGACGGACGCGGTACATGCTGCAGTTTCGGCCGTCTTCGAGGAAAACGCAGGGCTTCCTCAGGGTGATGCGGATGCGCACCCTGGAGAGGTCTTCATCCAAGGGAATCGTGCCCAACCGGTAAGCGAAGGAAAAGAAATCGGCCGCCTGCCGTCCGAAAACGCGAGCCTGGGTGAGGACCTCGAAGAGAACGGCACTCACCACAAGGCTGCCTCTACACCCATAGCGGGGACATGCCTCGTCGCAATGAAAGCGCGAGCCGCGCGAGTAAAGGTCGAACTTGGCCCTGGCGAAGGATTCAATCACTCTTCGTTAGTCCGAGCCCGCCGACAATGGCGGGCAGGATTTTCGAGGCCCTTCCCTCCAAATAGTGGCTCGTCACGGAAGAGGTAAAGGGCGTTGGCGAGACATTGATCTCTATCACGGCGGCACCGTTGGATGCAGCCAGGAAGGGGATCTCCGCAGCCGGATAGACGACGCCTGAAGTCCCGATGATCATCAATATCTTGCACGTGCCTGCCTCCTGGTTTGCCCGGATCATCGCGCTGACCGGTATGGGCTCGCCAAAGAATACAACGTCCGGCTTGAGGGGCTCGGCGCACCTGTCGCACCGGGGAAAGGGGAGGATGCTCATGGATTCTTCCGTAAAGGGGCTCACCTGGGAGCAATGCTCGCAGATGAGCCGCAGGTGATTTCCGTGGTACTCGATGACATTGGTGTTTCCCGCCATCTGGTGAAGGCCGTCGACGTTCTGTGTGATCACCGCGTCGAGCAGGCCGGCCTTCTCCAGGGCACCGAGGGCCGCGTGGGCGGCAGAGGGCTCGGCCCGCAAAATCACCTCTCCCATCTCCCTGAGCATGGTCCAGACCTTTTCCGGGTGTCTGTGGAACGCATCTATCTGCGCGTATTCCATGGGATCGTACTTTTCCCAAAGGCCCTGCCCTCCACGGAATGCAGGTATGCCCGCATCTACCGAGATGCCTGCGCCGGTAAAAGCCACAACATGCCCTTTCTCTTTGATAATCCGGGCAATATCCTCATAAGTTTCCACATCTTGCCTCCTAAGGTAAGCCGCTCCACCCTTTAGGGAGGGGGCAAAAAGGGCTAAAAGGGCAAAAAAGGCCGGCTCTTCTTTTGGCAGACCCTCGGGAAGCGAGAGCAATCCCTAAGGACGCCTACACGACATCCTTGAAGGCCGGCAATTTGCCAAAGCCATCCGCTTTCTTCACCGCCCTTCCGATCGCCTCCGCAACCACGAATTCGCCAAGCATGCCTATCCGGTTTATGTCTCCCTCAATTCGGCCTGCGGAGAGGGCGAAGACGAGGTCCCCATCGAAGGTCGTGTGCACCGGCGCCACTCTCTTGACCAATCCCCCTTGGGCCATCTGCGCGACCTTGGTCATCTCCTTCTTGCTGAACCGCACGTTCGTCGCCACCACGGCAAGGGTAGTGCTGTCCATCCCGAACTGCCTTCGCACCTGGCCGGACTTCAGGCAGGCAACGGTGTCGGCGAAAACGAGCGAATCCTCAGCGGCCCGGGCGCCGGCAATGATCTTCCCCGTCACGTTGTCCTTTATATCCCCAAAGGCATTGACCACCACGAGGGCAGCAACCACGGCGCCATCCGGCAGGGCAACGCTCCACGTTCCCACCCCGCCTTTCATAGCCCTCGCCACACCGAAGAGTTTCCCCACCGTGGCCCCGACCCCGGCGCCGACGCTCCCCTCGTCGACCGATTGACCCGCGCTCCGGCACGCCTCGTACCCCATCTCCGCATTCGGTCGAATGCGATGGTCGCCGAAGCCTAGATCGAATATGACTGCCGTCGGCACGATAGGGACCCGAACGTTTCCCGCGTCAAAGCCTACGTCCCTCTCTTCTAAGTATCTCATGACACCGCTTGCCGCATCCAGGCCGAAGGAACTCCCTCCCGCCAGCACGATCGCGTGGACCTCCTCCACCACGTGGGCCACCCCGAGGGCGTCCACCTGCCTGGTGCCGGCTGCACTTCCCCTGATGTCGATCCCGCAGGCAGCTCCCCCTTCGAAAAGAATGACCGTACACCCGGTGTACGCCGAAAAATCGGATACGTGGCCTACGCGAACGCCCTCTACATCTGTGATGGCATTAGACACTCACGGGCCCTCGGATTGCATCTTGCGCGATTTCTCGTCTATCTCCCGGCGCATGCCCTCTTTCATCTCCTCCAGTTTCCTGCGAATCCCCTCATACTTTATCGAGAGTATCTCGCACGCGAGGATGCAGGCATTGCGCGATGCGTCGATGCCTACCGTTGCCACAGGAACACCCTTGGGCATCTGTACCATCGACAGGAGGGCATCCATGCCGAGAAGGCTCCCTCCCTTGAGGGGGATGCCGATCACCGGAAGGGTGGTATAAGAGGCGATGACGCCGGGAAGATGGGCGGAAAGCCCCGCCGCCGCAATAATCACCTCAAAGCCTTCATCGCGCGCGCCCCGTGCGTAGGAAGCGGTCTTCTCCGGATGGCGGTGGGCCGAAGAAATATCGACCTTGAATTGCACCTCCATCTCCGCCAAGAGCTTCAGGCCGTCTTCCATGACAGGCATGTCGCTGTCACTCCCCAGGAGAATGAGAACCTTTGCCGTCTCCTTCACGCTTTCCTCCTTTTCTCATTCTATAGCACGCGCCTTGGCGCATAGCAACAACTAACTAAAGAGCGCTATTGCTCCTCCCCATCCGTAGGCAATAGCATTCATTGTCGGTTACTGCCAATGAGAAAGGCCGAGACGGCCCAAGGGCCCGCCAATCCTCGGTCCTTGACGAACGAAACGAAGAGGGGTTATACTCTTTTGGGAAGATATGGGCAGGAGGCTGCGGGATGCCTATCTACGAGTATGAATGTCTCGACTGCGGTAAGAGATTTGAAATATTTCAGAGGATTTCCGAAGAACCCCTCAAGGTCTGCAAGGCGTGCAAGGGGCAGCTCAACCGGCTCATTTCAATGTGCTCGTTCCAGCT
>CAYZAF010000257.1:0-23736 GCA_964476435.1 uncultured Syntrophaceae bacterium | reverse complement strand
TGCCGATGAGATCTGCGGAGAGAAACTGAAGGAGGCATACTACCGAAAGGATATTGCCTGCAACAATTGCCCCATTGCTTGCGGAAAATTCTGCGCATTGGACGGGAAGCTGGTGAAAGGCCCGGAGTACGAAACGGTCTACGCCTTCGGTTCGATGCTGGGAATAGGCGACTTGAGGACCATACTGGAGGCGAACAGGCTCTGCGATGAGTATGGCTTGGACACGATCAGCATGGGGGTGACCATAGCCTTTGCCGTCGAGTGTTTCGAAAGGGGTCTTCTCACGACCAGGCAGACTGAAGATCGCCGCCTCGGGTTTGGCGACGGCCCGCTCGTTCTTGAATTGATCAGGGAGACTGCCTTGAGACGCGGCATCGGCAGTCTCCTGGCGGAAGGAACAAGGGGCATGTCGGAAATACTCGGCGGTGACGCGTGGAAATACGCTTACCAGGTCAAGGGCCTGGAACTCGCCGGACATTCGCCGCGGGTGCTAAAAAGCCTATCAATCGGGTATGCCACGAACACGCGGGGCGGAAGCCACCAGGACGCACGGGCCCGCTACGGCCCGGGCATGGACGACTACGATGGGAAGGTAGAGCTGGCTATAAATACCCAGCATCTCACGGCCGTCGGAGACTCCCTCATTCAGTGCCGCTTTGCCATGGAGGCGGGTCTGGGCCCTACGATCAATGATGCGTACGGTGCTCTCCTTGGCGCTGTGACCGGATGGGAGCCAAGCCCCGAGGAATTGACCGCCGTCGGTGAACGAATCGTCAACCTCGAGAGAATCTTTAACGCGCGGGAAGGGGTGACCCGAAAGGACGACAGTCTGCCCTACAAGGTGATGTCCGACGAAATACCGGAAGGGCCCCACAAGGGGTTCAGGATTCCCCCCGACAGGCTAGAGGAACTGCTCGACAGGTACTATGAACTCAGGGGATGGAACGGAAGCGGCGTACCCGGTGGGGAAAAACTGCGACAGCTTGGCCTGGAGGAGTATGACCAGGGCAGACAGGGGTACGCATGACAGGGGCAACGGGTGTCAACCCATGGCACCGGACGAAAAAAAGGAGGCGATAAAATGGGACTCACCGTAAGAGCTTTGCACGTTGGCGATATTGTCATGGATTGGACGTTCTGTCTCTTCGGCTTCAACCCGGGACGAAAGACGTGTATACCTATCAATGCCTACCTGATCCTGGGCGCCGAGACCCCGATACTCGTCGACACGGGCGTCCGTGATGTCACCACTTTTCCGCCTACAATGAAAGGCTGGCAGCTGCCGGAGCAAGATATCGTCAAACTCTTGCGGGACGAGGGCGTCAACCCCGGAGACGTCGGATACGTTATCTTTACTCATCTCGACATTGATCACACGGGGAAAGCCCCTCTGTTCACAAATGCGAAGATGGTCATCCAAAGAAAGGAGATGGCATTCCAGGCCGCCTATTGGAGCAAGCTGGGCCATTCGCCTGACCTTCCCTGGTTCGTGAGCAACCTGAATCGCGTAGAATTCATAGACGGCGACGTGGAGCTTTTCTCCGGCATAAAATGCGTCTTCGCCCCGGCCCACACAGGCGGTCACCAGCATGTCGAGGTCCTGAGCGACCGCGGCAAGGCGATCATGGTAGGGGATAACGTATACGACATTCCCATGCAGCTGGAAGAGAGAGCAGGGGCGGGGATAAACTGGGCCTCGGGCAACTGCGCTTACCAGCCGCTTCTCCAGGACCAGCTCACCAAACTGAAATGGGAGCTGAGGCAGGGCAGCATGATTCTGCCAACCCATACCTATGAGCCTTACGATCGCTACCACGTGGGAAAGAGGACGAGTGACAAGAGGTCCGACTACGATGGTTTTCCGTCTCTCGACTGGCCGCCGAAGTAGGTGCGGCACCCCGGGATAGGCAAGGCTTTGAGGAAACGTCATGTCGGCCGCAACAAACGGCGTGCCCTTCTTCGTTGCATTGAGGGGCGCTCAAGGCTGTGGAGCACTTATGGGGCAGGGGCTTTTGGGCTGCATCGAAGGTCCTCAAAAAAAGCTTGACAAGAAGACGAGCATGGTCCATTATTATGACATAGTTGCATTAAGCAACCATTGTACGGAGAAACAGTTGCAGAAGACAACGGGCAGCGGCGCCCTTTTGCGATGCCCTTCCACGGTTGAAGCGGATTCGATCTGATGGTAAGGACGTTGTGCAGAGTCGGAAGGCAGGATTCGGGGCCTCGCGTAAGCCAGGATAGGTGAGGTCTTAAAGGAACGGCCGGCAGCAGAGACCGATTGAGAGTTTTGTCCGGGCTGTGCGGGCAAAATTGAAGAAAAAGGAGAGAGCTATGTATGAGATCATGATTGACACGGGAGGAACGTTCACTGATGGTGTCCTAATCGACGACGAGCAGAGCGTATCGGTATCCAAGGCGGAGACCGAGCCGGCGGATCCCGCAAGAAGCATACTCAACTGCATTGCCCGTTTGGCTAACGAGCGCAACATGAGCCGGGAGGACCTGCTCCGGAAAACGACGACGGTGACCATAGGCACGACCCTGCCCACTAACTGCATCCTCGAAGGGAAGGGAGCGAGGTGCTGCCTCATTCACACGAAGGGATTTCGGGACGTCTACGAGCTGGGGCGTACCATCCCGAAGACCGACATCTATAACCTGAAGGTGCCCAGTCCTCAGATTCTCATCCCCCGGTACCTCCGTTTTGGGGTTGAAGAGCGCATTCAGTACGACGGAGAGGTGGTCACACCTCTTAACGAAGCCGATGTTCGTCAGGCGGTGGGGAAGGCAAAGGCAAACGGCATAGACGTCCCGGTCGTCTGCTTCCTCCATTCATACGTCAATCCTGCCCACGAGGAGCGGGCTGCAGAGATCATCAAGGAAGACTACCCCAACGTGGTAGTCTCCTCGCGCATATTGAGGAGGTGGATAGAGTACGACCGGGCGAGCACCGCCACTTTCGCGGCCTATGTCAAGCCGCTGCTGACGAGGTTTGTGGAGAACCTGAGGGCCCAGCTCAAGGACGCGGGATTCAAAGGAGCCCTGCTTTTCAGCACAGGTTTGGGCGACGTCACCTCTGCCGATTTGGCCCTGGAGAATCCCGGGACGGTCATCGGGTCGGGGCTCGCGACCGGGGCCTTGCTCGGCCGCTTTCTGGCTGAGACGTGTGGTTTCGACAACGTTGTCACCTATGACATGGGCGGCACCAGCCTCGACATAGGCGTACTTCAGAATCGCACCATCGCGACCACCAGTGAGATGGTCATTGGCGACCAGAAGAATGCAATCGAGAGCATGGACATCGTGAGCATAGGCGCAGGCGGCGGCTCAGTGGGATGGATCGATCAATTGGGTGTTCTTCGAGTGGGGCCCAAGAGTGCCGGGGCAGAGCCCGGTCCGGCCTGCTATGGAAAAGGCGGGCAGGAGCCGACGGTGACCGACGCCGACGTTGTATTGGGGTACATACCAACGGACTACTTCCTTGGCGGGGCGATCCCTCTCGACAAGGGATTGGCTGAAGCAGTAATCAACAACAGAGTGGCGATCCCTTCAGGCATGGACACGGTTGAGGCGGCTTACACGGTAGCGTCTTTGGAAGAAGCGGTTATGGGCGAGCGGGTCTTTCTGAGCGTCGTCGAAAAAGGATATGACCCCAGGGACTTCGTGCTCGTTGTCGGCGGTGGAGCGGGGCCCGTTCACGGAGCGGCCGTCGGCAAGAGGATCGGTATGAAAAAAGTGTACATTCCAAAACACTCTGCGGTGTTTTCCGCTCTCGGTGGGTTCGTGGCCGATTATGGATATGTCCTGAATCGGTTCTTGGGCAAGCGCGATGATGAGGCGAAGGTGCCCGAGGCCAAGGCCCTTTACGATGCCATGGAAAGCGAGGCAACGGCCATTTTTGCCCGCCAGGGAATTGCGGAAAAGGACCTGGCTATGGTGCGCGGAGCTGAGATGAGGTACTACGGCCAGTTGCGTGACATCGATGTCCTCCTCCCGGAAACAAGCCTCGGAAGCACCTTCAACGACACGACGCTCAAGGCTCTGATCGCGGCCTTTCATTCGAGGCACAGGGAGCTGTACGGCCACTCGGACGAGAACCTCCCGGTCATGATTGCACTCCTGAAACTTCGCGTGCTGGCGAGGAGACGTCCCTTTGCCCTTCCGAAACAGCCCCCGGCCGGTGAGGACCCATCGAAGGCGTTAAAGCGCCAAAGGCCGGTCTACTGGAAGGAACGGGGGGGCTACGTCGACACTCCCTGTTATGACGGAGACAAGCTCGAGCCCGGGAATATTATCCCTGGTCCGGCAATCATAGAAGAGATGAGGACTACCGTCGTGCTACCGCCGGGGACTCAGGCGATTGTCGACGCTTACCAGAATTATCTCGTGAACATCGGCTAAGGGGAAGTGTCGCCATGTTGACGTTTCATATGACGTTGCATAAAAGATAAGGAGGCAAACCAATGAATGAACGTAAGAGAGTAGACGCTCTCACGCTTGCAGTTGTCGAAGCCAGGGTGAATGCATTGAATCTGGAGCTGGGCGCTCGGATGTTCCGCCAGGCATTCTCTGTTCCCACAGCCCACATCCGCGATCTGGGAACGGTCCTCTTCGACAAAGATGAACGGACCCTAGCGATTGGTAATTTCATGCCCGTTCACACCGGAGGAAGCGAAGTCTCCCTGAAAGGGATGCTCGACTGGGTAGGCCGCGACAATATTTACCCCGACGATTTCGTTGTGGCGAACGATCCGTTTATCGTGCGATTCGGACACCTTGCCGACTGGTCATTCCTGCGCCCCATCTTTTACGAGGGTGAGCTGGTCTTCTACCACTTCGCCAGGACCCATCAATACGACAGCGGGGGGGCCTACCCGGGGTGCTACTTCCCCAGGAGCTATGATTGCCACGGCGAGGGACTTATCCTGCCCCCCGTGAAGATTGTAGAGGGAGGAAAAGTCAACGAGACGACCTATTCGGTGATTCTGAAGAACCTGCGTGGCGCCAACATGGTGCGCGCCGACAACATGCTCGTCTTCGGATCGATGAAGCACATCGAACAGCGGATTATCGGCTTGCTGAAAGAGTATGGAAAGGATACCGTAATGGCTGCCCTCGATGAGTTGATCGATCGGGCACGGGAAGCGGTGAAGAAGGTGATTTCCAAATGGCCAGCGGGGACGTACTATGCCGAGAGGGCCGCGGATTGGGATGGCACCACCGATAAGCCTGTCTGGGTGAGGCTCGCGATGACGGTCAAGCCGGAAGAAGGCGTCGTGGTGTTCGATTTTTCCGAAAGCGACCCCCAGGTCGACTTCATCAACGTCCCTCTTGGCCAGGTGAAATCAGCCGTTACAAGCGGGTTTCTCTGGTGTCTTCCTCCGGGGCTTCCGCGCAACGACGGGTTCTTTGACTGCATGGAAGTCATCACCAAAGAGGGCACCTGCTTGAGCCCCGTATACCCTGCCACATCCGCGTCTCAGTCCGTCACACTCGGCCTCGAAATCACGGAGTGCGTCATGCTTGCTATAGCCCAGGTGGCGCCAGAGGACGCGCCGGCCACGTGGGGCAGGCACGTGAATCCCCTTTACGCGGGAAAAAGGCGGGACAAGATAGACCCGAGAACGGGTTCTATCATGGAGTACACGGCCCACACGTTCCACGCAGTTCCCTCGAGCGGTGCCGCATGGGGATATGATGCCGTTGATGGGAACGGCTCAGCTCCGCTGGGCGGGGCCATGATCAGAGGGCCCGTGGAAGTTGAGGAATGGATGATACCATATCGGTGGGACAAGTATGAATTCCTCACCGACTCCTGCGGCCACGGAAGGTGGCGGGGCGGTCTCGGCACCCACGTGGAGGCGCAGAATGTTTACAACCGGGAGGTCTGGCAGCCCCTGGATTGCCTTATCATGTCAGGTAATGCGGACGGGGAGAAGTTCACGTCCGTAGGGCTTTTGGGAGGCACGGGCGGCATGAAGACGAAGCTGCAGATAGAAAAGCGCGGGGTCCGGAGGCGCTTCAGGACATTTGATCTCACGTACCTTGAACCGGGTGAATCACTTATCACTTACTCCGGAGGCGGCGGCGGCGTGGGTGATCCCCTCGACAGAGAGATCGAAAAAGTGAGGTGGGATGCCTTGAATGAATATGTTTCGATCAAAACGGCCCATGACATCTACGGCGTAGTCATCAATCCTGAGACATTTGTGGTAGATGAGGCGGCAACCAAGACGCTGCGGACCAAGCTGAAGGCGAAAAAAGGGCAGAAGAGAGGGCAGCGAAAGAAGTAACCTGTCCTGCTTTTCGTGGCTTTGGTAGGAAGGTTCTGTATTGACAAGGGGGTGCGTATAGTTGGACAATACAATCCAATAGTTTGACGGTACAATCATCATGGGCCGACGAAGAGTGTCACAAGAAGGGGGAGTAGTTGTTTGAAGTGTAATCAAGTGCCGGAAGAAAAAAGCGAAAAGGAGGTAATATGAAGAAGCAGAGTTTGGTCTGGTTCGCTCTATTATTTGCGGTACTCTTGGGGGTGATGGTTGGTGGCGCCTATGCAGCGGAGAAAGCCCCGGCAACGATCAAGATCGGTCTTCTCCTGGACCTGACCGGACCCATCGGCCCTGGGGGGATAGACATGCAGAAGGGGATCATGCTGGCCAGGGAGAAGCTTGGCGATACAGTCGCGGGTAAGAAGATCGAATTCGTCGTAGAAGATAACGCCAGCGACGCCGGCATTTCAGTGGATAAGGCGAAGAAACTTGTTGAGACCGACAAGGTCGCCATGATAATCGGGCCTATCAATGGAGGTGGTACAGTAGCCGTCGGCCAATACGTTGAGCGGGTGCACGTGCCCAGGTTTGACGGCATGGGGACAACAAACGACGGCGCAATCCATGACTGGTCGTTTGGTGACGTCGGCCTTCAGGTGCAAGAGGGCTTTGGATCGGGGGTCTATGCCCACGACGTGGTCGGTTACAAGACAGCCGTTGCTCTGGCCGCAGATTTTGTGCCGGGCCACTACTACATTGAAGGCTTCAAACGCGGATTCGAAGGCAGAGGCGGCAAGGTGATCCAGGAGACCTACTATCCCGAGGGGACGACCAACGTGGTGCCGTTTCTGACCGCTTTGAAACAGGCTGATGTCTTCATGTACTGGGGCACTCCGGGAGACTGCTTTGCCATGTATCCCCAGTACAAAGAGCTTAACATGAAGATGCCCATCGTCATGCCCGAAGACGGCGGTGTGCTGGCTTCGCCCGGCATGCTGAAGAACCTGGGCAAGTCGGCCATAGGCGTTGCGTTCGGCACTGCGTACCTTTACAATGGGGATATTCCCGGCAACAAAGAGTTCGTCCAGGCATACCAGCAGAAATATAAGGAATTACCCGGTGTGATGTCCGGCGTCGGCTATGAGCACATACAGCTGCTATACGCGGCCCTGAAGGCGTGTGGCGGCAATACCAAGCCCGATGTGCTCTACAAGGCCATCAAGACTGGATCAGTAGATACGGTTCGCGGACACCTGCTCTTTCCTACCGACGAGGGCGCGTTCGGAACGATAGCCAACTATCCTAACCTGATGGGAAAGATCGGTCCGAACTTCGAGATCATACCGATACTACCGGTGAACGACGTTCGCGTCAAGTTCAAGGACAAGGAGTGGCTGCCCTACATCTATAAATAGTGAGGTGATCTTAAGGTTAATCCCTGTTGTTCCCATATGGTAAGGTCTCCCGTAGCCCGGCACGGGAGTAATCCATGACTGAAGCGCCGCCCTTTGCCGGGCAAAGGGCGCGGGGTCTTGAAAGAGGAGGGAATTACCATTCATACGGGGAGGCGTGTGTAGCGCCCTATGGACGTTCTTGTCGTTAGCACTATGGCAGGCATTTCGTATGGGATGGTCTTATTTCTGCTCTCTACCGGTTTGTCCATAGTGCTGGGGCTCATGGGTGTGGTCAACCTCGCCCATGGGATGCTTTTCATGACTGCAGCATACGCTGGCATTACCGTGGGGAATCTCACTGGCAGTTTCCTCTTCGGCATACTCACCGGGATTTTTTCCGCAGGCATCTCAGGCCTCATCATAGAAAGAGGATTTCTGCGACAGCTCTACAAGCGGGAGCTGGAACAGATACTCGTAACCTTTGGGTTCATCTATATCATTACGAATCTGCACTTGTGGTTCTATGGCCCTTACCCGAGGTCAGGTATTGTGCCCTCGGTGCTCAAGGGCGGGATTACCATCGGCCGCTACGATTTCTCCTTCTATCGTCTCGCTATCATAGCCGTCGGGGCCATCCTGTGCGCCTGCCTCTTCTGGCTCCAGGAGAAAACAAAGATCGGCGCGATTATCAGGGCGGGGATGGACGATCCGGAGATCGTATATGCGTCGGGCATCAACTTGAGGAATGTCAATGTGGGCGCCTTCGTCTTTGGGGCGCTCCTTGCCGGATTCGCGGGCGTTGTGGGCACGCCGGTGCTCGGGGGGGTCACTGCCACTACGGGAGGAGATGTTATCTTCGTGGCCATAGCGGTCTGTATCGTTGGCGGCGTGGGCTCTGTGCAAGGTGCCCTGGTCGGTGCACTGCTCATAGGCATCGTTACCAGTTTGGCGCAGGCGTATTTGCCTTACATCGCCATATACATGATGTACATCATCATGGTTATTATCCTTGTACTCAAGCCTTCCGGGCTTGTGGGCAGGACGTCCTAGGGTGAAAGGCGGTCATCGTGCCAGGTAGAGCGCGGATGTCAGGAAGAAAGCAATTGGCATATTTTGCGCCCCTGCCAGTGATACTCCTTTTCCTGGTAGCGGCGCCATGGTTCCTGGATACGCCGATTATCAGCCTGATAACAAAGGTCCTGTGCTTTGGCCTCCTCGCAATGAGCGTGGATATCGCCTTCGGATATACTGGGCTCTGGACGTTTGGACACGCCGCTATTTTTGGCGTGGCAGCCTATACCTGCGCCATTCTTCTCAAGGGAGCGGACATCACTAATTTTTGGCTGCTGGCCCTCATCGGTATCGTGATGGCCGGTATTGTGTCTGCAATTTTTGCCGCAGTGGCGGCCCGATCTTCCGGCCTCTATTTCCTTCTCATCACTTTTGCCCTTGGGCAGCTGGTCTACAGCGTCGCCGTGCAATGGAAATCGGTGACCCACGGGAATGACGGTCTGTGGGGTATGCCTTATCCCCATATCGGATTCTCCTTGTCCAGCGAGACCTACTACTATTTTGCCCTGATCGTCGTGGTGCTGTGCGCCATCGTATTATACCGGTTCACCAGATCACCCTTTGGATACAGCCTCATGGGCATCCGAGAGAACGAGATCCGCGCGCGCACCATGGGCTACGATACCCGGCTCCGGAAGATTGTGGGCTTCGTCGTAAGCGGGCTGTTTGCCGGACTGGCGGGGATACTCTACCTCTACTTCAACGGAGGAATCGCCCCTGAGAACGTAGGGATGTCAGCCTCCGGAATGGCCACGATCATGGTCATCATAGGGGGGACGGGAACGCTGTGGGGTGCATTTCTCGGAAGCGCGATAGTGCTCCTCCTCCAGTATTATATCAGCCTCCTTACCCCCAACCGCTGGCCTATATTTCTGGGAGCGATCTTCATAGCTTCGGTCTTTTTTGCACGCGGGGGAGTTTTCCCTTGGTTGGTAAGCCTTTGGAGAAAGGTCATCAGGTATGGAGATACTGGAAGTTGAGAAGATAGCATTTGGCTACGGCGGCCTCCAAGTGCTGCAGGACATCAGCTTCAGCGTGAAGCAAGGAGAGAAGGTAGCCCTTATAGGGCCGAATGGCGCGGGCAAGACGACGGTTCTCAACGTGCTCAGTGGGTTGCTTACCCCTCAGTTCGGCAAGGTCAGGCTGCTCGGCCGCGACATAACCAATCGGCCGACGCATAGCCGCGCCTCTTTGGGTCTGGCGCGCAGTTTTCAGGTGAGCAGCCTGTTCCCTCAGCTAAGCGTGCTGTCCAATGTCTTGCTGGCATTGCACGGCATCCAAAGAACAAGCCGTCAAATGATCCGGTCCATCACGGCCTACAAGAGCTTCGTTGAGAGGGCGGATGAGCTGTTGGGATCGGTAGATTTACTATCTAAGCGAGACACCCTTGCCCGATTCCTGTCCCATGGGGAACAGCGGCGTCTCGAACTTATTCTTTCCTTCGCCTCCAGCCCGAAGGTCCTCCTTCTCGACGAACCAACAGCCGGATTGTCCAGTCAAGAATCGTCCGCGTTGGCGCAGATGCTGCTCAAGCCGGCCCACCAGAACGGCGAGGACGTAGCAGTTCTGTTTGTTGCCCATGACCTGGACCTCGTATTCACCGTCGCAGAGCGCATCTTGGTGCTCTATTATGGGATCATCATTGCCCAAGGAACTCCCGAGGAGATACGGGGGAACCAGTCAGTCAGAGAAATCTACCTGGGGGAGACGCAGAGTGCTTGAAGTCATTGGGGCGGACACCTTCTACGGTGAAAGCCAGATTCTCTGGGGAGTATCACTCAAGCTCAATGCAGGGCAGATTGTGGCCCTGCTCGGTCGAAACGGCATGGGGAAAACAACCCTTGTGCGATCCATCATGGGGTTGACGCCGCCCCGACGGGGTACCATCCGATTTGAGGAGCGTGACATCACGAACGTGCCAGCTCACCGAATTGCGCGCATGGGTCTCGCCCTCGTCCCTCAAGGCAGGCATATTTTCCCTTCCTTAAGTGTCAGGGAAAACGTGGTCTTCGGAATGCGTGGCAAAGGCTTTTCCGAAGATACCATCTATTCCTATTTTCCCGTATTGAAGATGAGGGCGCGTCACAAAGGAAACCACCTCAGCGGTGGGGAACAGCAGATGCTCGCTATTGCGCGCGCGTTGCTGTCCAATCCGAAGCTTCTCCTTATGGATGAACCTTCTGAGGGCCTTGCGCCGATCGTCATCCAGACAATCGGTGATATTATCCTGAAACTGAAAGAAGAGGGCCTTTCGATCCTTCTTGTAGAGCAGAATGTGCCCCTTGCTTTGAAGGTGAGCGATTACGTATACATATTACACAACGGCAGAATCGCGCATCAATGCACAAAAGCTGAGCTGGAGGGGGACACGAAGCTGCAGTCCGAGTACATAGGCGTATCCAAGTGAGACGGCGTTATCCCAATTCTAACTCGGCGCTATCCTT
Organism: uncultured Syntrophaceae bacterium; assembly: GCA_964476435.1. Classification (GTDB taxonomy): domain Bacteria; phylum Desulfobacterota; class Syntrophorhabdia; order Syntrophorhabdales; family WCHB1-27; genus CAVVNC01. The sequence continues at coordinate 12,552 of CAYZAF010000257.1, read as the reverse complement.
GTTGCCTTCGTCATCTGCTCCTTGATGTACTGCAACAGTACACCTTCGTCGCTCCTTCCTCGGCGCCTCGATATCGTCATGATTTAGAATTGGAATTACATCCCCGCAGGAAGACAAACTGACTAAAGATCAGGGGAATCATTAAGGGCTTCGGCATCGACTGCGAGGTCTTTCGGCCTCTGAGGTAAGCAAAAGCGCCTTTGAGGCAGAGCCCTTGTCCGTTCAGAGAGATGTCTTGCGTTACCCGTGGATCGGCTCCACGCCTGGTCGTCCGGGGTATTTCGCAGCAACAGCCCGCACAGCCGGATGGTCCAGGGCAAAGAGGCGTCCATGATCGTGGATAAGGGTATCGCCCACCCGAAAAGTGGCTGCCCGGATGTCACCGGTGATGTGCATCCAGTAGGGATAGTCGCTGGTGGCCTCAGGCGCTCCGATGTGGACGTGAATGTTCGAGCTGTGCGAGTGATCAATGAGACGGCGATAGAGCACATGCGGACACTGGTGCGGCTCGATTGCTGCCTGGGGATGAACGCCGAAATGCAATGCATTGAAGTCGTAAACGCCATCCCCCAAGCGCTCTCGCATGGATGCGAGGAACCGCTTCAAGGCATTGGCCTCTTCGCCCCCTTCAATAGCCGCAATGCGGTTGTTTTCTATTACGAGACGGATAGGGCTGTGAAAATAAGGGGAGATACCGATGTATCTCGACCACCAGCTCAGCATACGGTCAAAGAGAAAGACGCCCGCGGTTTGTGAAATCCTCACCGGGGGGTGCACCCATTCGGGCCAGGGCCTGTAGTACCCTACTTCTTCCCGGCGCACAGAATACGCGGTGAACCATGGATGGTCGGCGCTGTACGCCGGTAGGATCCTGCCCTCCAAGTGTGTTCCGTTATCGTCCGTCAACTGCCATTCCATGCCCTCCCTGATGGGAAGGGCAGCCTGGTACCGGATCTCGCTCACGAGTTCATGGGGGGTCATGGCCCAAGTGCTGCGCAAAAGGGGTGCGGTGGTGGCGAAATTGCGTACCATCAGCTTTTTCTTCTCCCAGAGGAATCGCTTGAAATCGAGTACCTCTTCGAAGGCAAGATCAAAAAGGTTATTGATGAGCACGTCACTTCCCTCTATGGCAGCCTTTAACACAGGCGGAAAGCGCCAGGCGTGAGGCCTGGAAACCTCATCGATCCATAGAATTGAGGCATTGGCCCCGCGCATCTCTACTGCTGCCTGAATCCACGAGACGGCCTCCTCATCGACGAGATTGTCGCCTCCGCAGAGACCGTCGATGTGGGCCGCTATCAAGACCTCCTGCCCAGCTTGAAGTTTCACGCAGGAGTCCAGCATGTCGTCAATGGCGATCGCTGCTTCTCTTGGAATCCCTGTCAGGCTACCCATGATACGATCCTTTCAAATGAGAGCCGGCAAGCACCTTATCGTTGGCGCTCTCCTTACTTAGCGCTAACCGGCAAATGATTGCGTCGCTCAACTATTGTGATTCTATTGTGCAATGCAGCCCGTTGTCAAGGCGAAAAGTAGAGGGTTTCTGTCTTTTTTTCTTGCATATTTCTCACAAACGAGAGAATTATATACAAGTCTATTCTCAAAGGGGGAGAACATGGCAAAGAAAGTGGCAGCAAAGGCAGCGGCAAAGGCTCCGGCAAAGAAGGCAACGAAGAAAGCAGCGAAGCCCGCCGCAAAGACCAAGAAGTAGTGGCGTAGGCTCCACCCCTGCCCTGGCAAGAAACGTCAGGCGCAGGGGTGGGCTATCCCTCTATCTCTCGTTACGCCCTGTCACCCCGACTAAAGGGTGACCACTGCAGGTGTCACTGTGGAGCAAGGGCTGTCGCTCCTTTCAAGGGCGTGCCCTCCTCTTTCCGCCGGCTCAAAAGGTAACCTCTCTTCTCCTATCCGGCCGGTCCTCAGGGCCTTCATGCAGCTGCGCCAGACACACCCTACACCTTTCCCTTCTGAACCCGTTTATTGTTTTGCACCGCGGGCACCTGATCTCTATCTTGTCCCTGAACCATCTGGTAATTCCCTCCGGCATGAAAAGGATCATCCCTATGATGATCGCCGTAAAGATCATCATCCGTATTTCAGGAACGATGGCCAGGAGCTGCATGGAGAGAAAATAGAGGAGATAGGCGCCGATCACCGGCCCATAGATCGTCCACGACCCACCGAATACTGTCCAGATCAAGGGATAGATAGAAAACAGGAATTCCAGGGTGGAAGGGCCGACCACCTTCATGGTGTGCGCATACAGGCCGCCTGCTATGCCCGCAAAGAAGCCGCTGAGGGCGAAGGCGAGCACCTTGTATCTGACGGTATTGATGCCGCTGGTTCGCGCGGAGATCTCGTCCTCCCGGAGGGCGCAAAAGATGATCCCTGTTCTGATCATGCGGCTTCGCGTATCCGTCGCCTTCCACATGATCGCCACGCACACGAGCATCACGACAAGACAGAAGTAGTAGACAAAAGTCAACGATTCAGAGATGGCGGGCAGGCTGAATAAGCCCAGCTCTCCGCCGGTAATATCGGGGAAGAGAAAGACGACCCCCTGCAGGATAACAGGCACTGCCAGAGTCACGATCGCCAAGTAGGGGCCTCTCAGCCGCAGCGAGGGGATTGCCACCACGATGCCGATTATGACTCCTGCCATTGCACCCATGGGCACCGTCAGCCCCACAGGTAGGCCCAACTTCGAGCTGAGTATTGCAGAGGTGTAAGCGCTTGCCCCAAAGAACGCCCCGTGGCCCAGATTGAGCTGCCCGGAGAAGAAGAGCAGGTCCCAGCTCGCCGCGAAAAGAGCGAATATGGAAGCGAGTATGAGAGTGTTCTTCAAGTGCGGGCTGATATTTGCCGCGCCGATCGCAAAGAGGAAAACGAGGAAGGCAAGACCGATCATCCTGCCTGGAACCGCGAGAATCTCTCCGTCAAAGCCTCGTGACAGACGGCGAAGATAGTATCCCATCCCTACAACCTTTCTTCCTCGAAGAATGTTCCGAACATGCCCTCTGGTCGTTTTGAGAGGACGATCACCATGACGAGAAGGGCAATGGCGCTCTTTACGAAGGCGCCGCCGGGGATCCAGTTGACCACTGCCACCTCGGCGAATGCGAGGAGGTAGGCGGCGACGAAACTTCCTTTCAGGCTTCCCATGCCTCCGAGTACGACGATGGCGAGGGTCATGATAATCGGGTGCATCCACATGAGCGGTTCAACCACATAGATGGGGGAGATGATCACGCTCGAGAGACACACAAAACCGATCCCGATAGACATGGCGATCAAAGATATCCCCTTTTCGTTGATTCCCATGACGTTCACGATTTCCCTGTCCTGGGAGGTGGCGCGGATGGCAATGCCCATTTTCGAGCGCGACAGGAATAGCCAAAGCCCCAGGATGAGCACGATACTGATGCCGAACGCAAGGAAGAGCTGGTTCAGGACCCTGACGCCAAAAATCTCCTGATATCCGGAAAGAAAAGGGGGAACCCGATGAAAGGTGGTCCCGAAGATGAAGAGCATGCACTCCTCGAAGAAGAAGGCCATCGAGATGCTCACCAGTACCACTACCAGCTCGTGGGCGCGGATGGGCTCGAGGAGGAACCTGTACGTCATGATCCCCACGAACAAAGCTGCAACAACAGCCAGGGAGGCCGCAGCGAAGATATTCAAATGAACCGTGGAGTAGAACACGTAGAAAAAGTAGGCAGCCAGCATGTAAAAGGCCGTATACGCCAGATTCACTATTCTGGCCGCGCCCCATATAAGAGAAAAGCCGAGGGCTAGCACTGCGTATACAGTACCAAGAACTATGGAGCTGATCACGATCTGCAACGACCCCTCCTAGGAAACGACCGGAGGGCAGGAAGGCAAGCCTTCTGCCCTCCCCTGCCGTCACTTGTGCTTTTTCCAGTAGTCGACTACCCATGGCGGGAGCTGATACTTTTCAGACCCCGCGTACCTGATGCCCTGCCAATCAAAGGGCCACACGACCGTCAGCTTTTCGGGGCCGAGCCACTGGGCCACGATCCACGTCGCATATCCGGGGCCGAATCGGACATCGTGGGGGAACTGGTGGTCCTTCGGATAATAGACGATCCTGCCATAGGCGCCTTCGTAGTCTGTTTTCTCCATTTCCGAAACTACGGCGTCGGAATTGATGGTCCCCGCCCTCTCAATGGCGGCCTTCAGAATGTAGAGGGCATCGTACGTCGACGAATCGTACCCGGGAAACTCGTTGAACTTCTTCACATAGGCATTCCAGAAAGGCATGGTTTTTTCCGTTATTTTTGCGGGGCCGATGCCTGCCATGACGGTATTGTACTTGCCGTATCCCCCTGTTGCCTCCCAGTAGCTCTTCACGCTTCCAACGGCATCTCCTCCGATAAGCGCGGCGGGTATCTGGAGCTCACCCCACTGTTTCCCGAGGGCAATGCCCATGGTCCCGGCTGTCGCCTTGAAGAGGATCTGAGCCCCCGCCCCTTTGATTGCTGTCAGCTCTGCGCTTACGTCACTGGCAGTTGCAGAAGGTCTCCAGACGCCCACTAGCTCCAATCCCAATTCAGGGGCCTTCGTTTCGACCATCTTGACAATCGGATCGGTCCATTGGAGCTTGTCCACGAGGACAGCCACCTTCGGTTTAGGGATTCCCAACTGCTCCCTGACTGCTTTGGCCACGTCCTCGAGATGCGCGATGAGAACCTGCCCCGTTGCGATGGAATTGACAGTGCCCTTGAAGAAGTACTTATACTTGTTGTAGTCCCTGGCAACCCTCATGGTGAGCTCAGGGTGGATAGCGCCGCAATCGACGACGATCTTCTTATACTTCATGAGCACATCCTGCATGGCAAGGGCCGACTCCGACCTCGACATGCCGACGTAGAAATCGACGTCATTGACTGCTCCCTCCACTGCCAGGACAGCGTCCGAGACACTGGCCAACTCATTGGTGTCAATCTTGACCACCTTTACGGGCACTTTGACGCCTTTGATGTTTACGCCTCCCCCTTTGTTGATCTCCTCAGCCCCGAATGACGCGCCGCGCCAAATGTTCTCACCCTGCTCGGCCTTCATCGGAGCTGCGACGCCGATCCTGACTTCCTTGGGTGCCTGCGCAGCCGCCGGAATAGAACCCAGCAGGACCAGGGCCAGGCACAGACTCGCCACACCAGCCTTCATCATCCCCTTCTTCATCATCATCCCCTCCTCGATTGATGGCTTAACCATTGTCTATGCCATGCAAAACTAATCCGACCCGCCCTCTTTGCGTTCCATGGTTCCCTCGATGCTCACAACCCCAGATAGGTCTCCCTGATCCGCTCGTCGTCGCGCAAGGCCTCTGATGTGCCCTCAAAAATGATCCTTCCCTGGGAGAGCACATAGTTCCGGCGGGATAGGGCGAGGGCGTGCGTCACGTCCTGTTCGACGAGGATGATCGTGACGCCCGTCCGGTGGACTTCCTCGATGCGGGTGAATACCTCTTCCTTCACCTTGGGGGCGAGCCCAAGGGAAGGCTCGTCAATGAGGAGCACCCGCGGCTCCGTCATGAGCGCCCGTCCGATGGCAAGCATGGTGCGCTCCCCGCCCGACAAGGTGCCAGACACCTGCCTTTGCCTCTCCTTCAGTCTCGGAAACAGGGCATAGACAACCTCCAGCCTCTGCCTCACCTTCTCTCTACTGGTGTTGAGGAAAGAGCCGCACAGGAGGTTGTCGCGGACGCTCATCTCCTTGAACGGCCTGCCCCCCTCGGGGCAGAGGATGAGCCCTCTTTCTGCCCTCTTGTGGGCAGCCACGCTATTGACAAGCTCTCCGTCAAACCGGATCTGCCCTTCGATAATGATGTTGGAGACCTCCTTGCGCATGCCCCGCTTCATCTCCCTTTCCCAATTCATGAGGCCGCATATCGTCCTGAGGAGCGTGCTCTTTCCCGCCCCGTTGGGCCCGACAATGCCGAGAAGCTCCCCTTCGCTCACCCCCACATTCACTCTATCGAGGACGACGGCCGTATCATAAGCCACGGTCAGGTCTTCTACCTCAAGGAGCATGGCTCTCTCCCTGTGACTGATTTCCTCCCACATAGACCTCAATGACCTTGGGGTCTTTCACGATCTCTGCCGGGAGGCCCTCTGCCATCAACTGGCCGTAATTGAGCACGATCACCCTGTCAACCATCCTCATCAGCTCGGAGAGCTTATGCTCCACTATGAGCATTGCAGGCCCCTCGCTATGCAGTCTTCCGAACCTCCCACCCCAATGCAGCCTCTTCAACGACTTCGACATCAGGTCGGTTTCGTGATGGGAGAGGCCTGCAAAAGGTTCATCGAGAATGAGCAGCTCCGGCTCCGTGGCAAGGGCCCGTGCTATCTCGAGACGCTTCAAGTCGCCGTGGGGGAGGACCGATGCCCTTTCCTTTGCGAGGTCAGAGATGCCGCAGAACTCAAGGGCATCCATGGCCATGGTCTCAGCCCTTTTTGTCCACTCTCCCCTCTTTCTTCCCGACCCAAGGACACCAAGGATCACGTTATCGATGATGGGCAGCTCGCGGAAGGGACGAACGACCTGGTGGGTCATGGCAATGCCTTTCCTGACCACATCCCACACGGGCTTGCCTGTGATATTCTCGCCACGGAAGAGAACGTCTCCATAGTCAGCTCTCAACATGCCCATGATGAGGCGGACAAGCGTCGTTTTCCCCGATCCGTTGGGGCCTATGACGCCTACTATTTCATCCCTCCCCACGGTGAAGCTCACCTGCTGCACTGCGCTCAATCCCCCGAATGACTTTGAAAGGTTTTGAACTTCGAGAAGGGTTTTCACAACAGGTCTCTCTCCTCCCTCAGCTCCCTTCGGGAGACCTTTCCTACTTCTGTTTTCGGAATCTCTCCCCTGAATTCGACAAGTCTCGGGGTCTTGTCATCACCCAGTCTCTCCCGGCAGAACCCGATGATCTCCTCGTCGGACACCTTTCCCCTTGCGCCGCTCTTGACGATGATCACCGCCTTGATACATACCCCTGCCTTCTGATCGGGGACGCCTATTATGGCTGCCTCTTTTACCATCGGATGGGTCTTCAGCACCTCTTCAATTTCCCTCGCAAAGATATACGTCTCCCCGCAGACGATGCGGTCCATCTTCCTGTCATAGAAATGGAAACACCCTTCCCCGTCGATGCTGGCCATGTCTCCCGTTCGCACCCACGTTTCTCCGTGGATCTCGACGAAGGCCTGCCCTGTGTCCGCATCCCTTCTCCAGTAGCCTCGCATGAGTTGGGGGCCCTTGACGACCAGCTCTCCAACTTCACCGAAAGGGAGCATCTCGGGCCTCTCCGGATGGGCTATGGCGGCGAGGGTCCCGGGTAAGGGAATGCCCAGGGCCCCGCGCTTCCCTTTTTCTCCCGGATTGAAACAGACGGCCGAGGCTGTCTCGGTCGATCCGTACCACTCATGGATAGAGGTTCCGGTCCGCCTTTGCCAATCCTCCGCCATACCCTTCGAGATGGAATCACCCACGGCCAGTGCGACCTTCACGCGCTTCCAGCTGATCCTCTCAGTTTTTTCATACTCGTTGAGCTGTCCATAAAGCCCTGGAACAGCTGCGAGAAAGGTGACGCAATACTTCCCGACGCAGCTTACGATGTCCTCTACGTCGGGGTTCGTGAGCATCACGAGGGTGTATCCGCTCAAAAGACCCCCGAGGAGCACCAAGGCCTGGCCGTATATGTGCGAGAAAGGCAGGATTGCCAGGGCCACCTCCTTCCCCTGGTTGAGTTGTTTGGCGCTGTTCACGCCGCACGACCACACGGCTCCTGTCATGACATGGGCAGCGAGAAAATTGTAATGGGAAAGCATGACACCCTTTGCTTCCTCGGTTGTTCCGGCCGTGTAGGAGAGCACGGCCAGGTCATTGCGGGCATCGATGTCAACCGAGGGTGGAGAGGGCTCACTCTCTTTGAGCAGGCTTTGGAACGAGTATATGTGGGGGCCTCGAGGGATGCGGGCCGGAGGGATCTGCATTTTTTGATACAGGACCTTGACGAAGGTCGTGCCGAAGAACTTCTTTGGGCGCGAGAGATAATCTCCGACCCCGGCTACGATGATGCTGTCGAGCTGTGCCCCCGCCTTCTCGACGAACTCAAAGAGGATGTCCTGGCAAACGAGGGTCCGCGCCCCGGAATCCTCGAGAAGCGCCTTCAGTTCTGGTGTGGCCGACAGGGCATCGATGGGTACGACGATTGCCCCCACCTTCAGGGAGCCGAGGTAGGCGATGACAAACTGCGGGCAGTTCAGGAGGAAAAGGGCTACGAGGTCGCCCTTTCTCACGCCGAGGGAATGAAGAGCCGCAGCGAAGCGGTTGACGAGGTCCGCAAGCTCCCCATAGAGGATCTTGCGACCGTAGAAAATGAGGGCAGGCCTATGCTTCCATTTTTCTGCGGCCCTGTTGAAGGCCTCCGGCAGCGGCATGTCCGGGACATCGATATCGGAAGGACAGCCCTCTGGGTACGAGGTGAGCCAAGGCCTCGCTGCATACGGGTTCTTCTCGTTGCCGTCAACCACGCGCATCTGCCTTCCCTCGGGAACGACGCGTCAGCGGAAGACTGGGCTCCCGGGCCCACCCTTGACCAGTTGACGCCCAATCACGAGCTTCTCCACCTCTTTGACGCCCTCGTAGATCTCCACGATCTTTGCATCACGATAGAAGCGACTGATATCATACTCGTCAATGTAGCCGTAGCCACCGTGCAGCTGGAGGGCCTCGTTGACTACCTTTACCCCTACCTCTGCCGCGTACCACTTGGCCATCGACGTGAGGGCTGGCTCGATCTCCCCTCTGTCCACCTTCCATGCCGCCTTGTAGGTAAGGTTCCTGGCAGCTTCTGTGAGGGTCGCCATCTCTGCGAGCTTCACCTGGACAAGCTCGCTCTCGGCGAGGGGTTTTCCGAAGACCTTCCGCTTCTTTGCGTGCTTAAGCGCGAGCTCGAGGGCGCCCTGGGCCACTCCCACCCCCTGGGCGGCAATGTACGTACGCGATCTGTTAAAGAACGCCATAAAGCATTCAAACCCCTTGTCCTCCTCACCGACGAGGTTCTCTTCAGGGACCCACACATTGCTGAACGTTATCTCAGCCGTGTCGTGGGCCCTGATGCCGAGCTTTCCACGTATCTTGCTCCTCTCTATGCCAGGTCTGTCACCGTCGATGACGATCACGCTGTGGCGCCCGGTCTTCTTCTCCGCCTTCGGGTTCGTGAGGCAGAGGGTAACGAAGAAATCGGCTATATCTCCGTTTGATATGAACATCTTGGAGCCGTTAATGACGTATCCGCCGTCCCGCCTGACGGCCTTTGTCGAGATACTGAGGACATCGCTTCCCGCGTCCGGCTCGGTGACCGCGACGGCTCCGATCTTGCCGTCGCGACAGACAGAGGTGAGATATCGCTCCTTCTGTTCGTCGGTGCCGTAGAGAAGGATCATTTCGCTGCCGAAGGTCTGGCACATGATTTGACTGCCGAGGCCGGGATCTACCCGCCAAAACTCCTCCATCACGAGGGCTGTTTCGAGGAATCCCATACCCATTCCTGCATACTGCTCGGGCACGAAGATGCCCACGAATCCCAGGTCCCTCGCCTTTCGCAGGAGCGCTGGGTCTGTTCTTTCTTCCCTGTCGCTCTCCTGTGCCGCACTGGGAAACTCCGCCTCAGCGAACTCCCTCGCCGCCTGTTTCACGTCCCTCTGTATCTGCGAAAGCTGAAAATCCACCATATCCTCCCGTTTGCTTCCGAGGATGAGGAACTCGCATTAGGCACCCGCATCCCCCGTCCCCATGCTCGCCCTTCTCTACTTCGATCGTTGTCTCTCTTCCTCGGCGAGAACACGCCTCAAGAGCTTCCCCGCGGCGCTCTTCGGCAGCTCTTGTCTGAATTCGATAAATCTGGGCCTCTTGTACGCAGCCATGTTCTCCTTGCTCCAGTCGAGAATATCATCCTCCGTGACGCTCCCTCGGTGTTCATCTTTCAGGACGACGAAGGCCTTGACGCTCTCTCCCCTGTATGGGTCGGCCACCCCGATTACCGCCGCTTCCCGTACGGCAGGATGCTTGAAGAGGAGGTCTTCGACGTCAGCAGGGAATACGCTGTACCCCGAGCACTTGATCAGCTCCCGTGTCCTGCCGAGGAGCTTGACATAGCCGTCCTCGTCCATGAGTCCTACATCTCCCGTGTAGAGCCAGCCGTGGCGAAGCATTTCCTGCGTTTCTTCCGGCTTATTCCAGTAACCGAGCATCATGGAAGGCGATTTGATGATTATCTCCCCTTCCTCATTGGGTCCGAGCTCACGTCCGGTCTGACGATCCATGATCTTGATATCGCTTGCCAACCCAGGGATGCCCACGTAGCCGGGCCTGTGCTGGTGCAGGGGTGTGACGGCGCCGCCCTGGACTATCGTTTCTGACAATCCGTAGCCCTCTGTAATGACCGCTCTCGGCGCCGCTTCTCCAAGCTTCTTCTGAAGCTCGACCGGGATGGCGGCGCCTCCTGTCGTGATGCAGCGGAGAGAGGTGAAATCGTAATGGCTGACATCGGGAAGGCCGAGGAGACCGATAATCATCGGGGTAGCTGCCACCCAGAACGTCACCTTGTAGCGTTCAATGGCCGATGCGGCCACCTTCGGCACGAACCGGCTGAGGATGACGACCTGACCGCCGGATACGAGAGGGGCGCCCATGAGCGTTACCTGGCCCATGGCGTGGAAAAAGGGTGCGATGCCGAGAAAGACATCGTCTTCCCTGTCGTGCCACCAGTACATTGTCCCGAGAAGGGCGCAACCGAGGGCATGATGGCTGATCATGGCCCCCTTGGGGGTGCCCGTGGTTCCTCCGGTATACTGCAGAACCGCCAGCTCCGTCTTCAGATCGTCCACGTTGCAGATAGGCTTGTCCGGCGACTTCTCCAGAAGGCCCATGAATCCGATGGTGTCAATAAAGGCAACCTTCTCTTTCCCCGTTACCTCGGGGAAAGGCAGAATTGGCTCGGCGGGGAGAAAGTCGGCCATGGAGGTAAGGACGACGGCCTTCAGTTTCGTGCGGCTTCTCACCTTTTCCGTCTCCGGGTAAAGTGAATCGGCGGCTATCAGTATTTCGGCTCCTGCGTCACTCAGCTGGTACTCGATTTCCGCTGCCTTGAACATCGGGCTAACGGCCACCACCACCCCGCCTGCCCTCAATGTGGCGAAGTAGCTGATAACGAATTGCGGGCAGTTCTCCATCTGGATGGCCACACGGTCACCCTTTGCGAGGCCCAGCTCGACCAGGCCCCACGCGAGCCTGTCGATCATGCTGTTTAATTCCGAATAGGTGATGTCCCTTCCATAGAAGGAGAGGGCAGTGCGGTCAGGAGTATATCTCGCCCATTCGCGAAGATGCTCGGACGGAGGTTTTTCTACCTCAAGGGTCTTCGGAACCCACATGGGCCATATCTTGTACCACCTTGGTTCCACCCGGCACCTCCTTTAGTCCCCGTACTTTCTAAAAGGACTCTCTCCCCATCAAGGGCGCCGTCCCTTGGACACGTAAATTACTTCTGTACCCCCAAACCGCGCAGGATTTGGTCGCGGTACGCCCTCGCATACGCAACGGCATCGAAAGAATCCCCGTGGAGACACCACTCCAGGTGCATGCCCACCAGATTTGCCAGGATGATGTGGGCCTGTATGTTCGTGTCGAGGTCTTTCCTGACAGCTCCCTCCTTTTGCCCCAGATCGAGAAGCGCTTTGAAGGAGTCGTGGGCTTTCATCTGGATGTGCCTCATTTTCCGCTCGGCATTGCTCCCCGTCCCGGCAATCTCTCCGAGCACCGTGCTGGAGACCAGGAGCAGCTCCTTCTTTTCTCGGGCAAACTCGGTGATAAACCTATAGAGCGCTTTGAACTTAACGACGAAGCTCCCTTCGGTCTTCTCCACTTTCTCAAAGGCCTGGTCGTACAGCTCGTGGGAAAACCTCTCCAAAACCTCGTCAAGGATCTGATCCTTACCGCTGAAGTACCAGTAAAGCGTGCCTTTGGCCACGCCAGCAGCATCTGTCAGCTCTTTCGTCGTAGCCCCTACAAAGCCCTTGGCCAGAAAGAGCTTTATGCTCGCATCGATGATTCTTTCCTTCACATTCGCCTGCCTGGCGCCCAATGCTTTCTCCCTTTTGTCGAGCTGAGCCTATAGACCGACCCCCCAGTCAGTATCCTAGGAGCAGAATAATGAAGAGGCTTTGGGTTTGTCAAGGAAAATCTCCTTTGGAATGGACCTAGAAAATGAGCAAGACTGTTTTTTCTGAAGACCGGACGAATCCTTCGAGAGCGGCAGACGGACGCTGCCTCGCAAGGAGGGGGTCTTGCGCCTCCCCTGTCTGTCTTGCCGATGCAAGCTCCTATTGGAAAGACTTGTATTTCTTCCACACGGGCTCCGGTTCTTCGAAATATGAAGGCTCTTTGCAGGGCTTGAACCGCCCGTAGAGGAGCTTCTCGGCGCGGCTCATCCACCAGCCAGCCCGCATCTTTCGGGTAGCC
>CAYZAF010000256.1:0-6422 GCA_964476435.1 uncultured Syntrophaceae bacterium | reverse complement strand
GGCGAAACCGGGACGATCACGCCGGTCACATAAGCGTTATCCGTGCTCTCATGGGAGAGCGAATAGACAAGCCAGACCGCGCCCCAGGCGACTCCTCCCGCAATCGCCAGGAGCACTACTATCCGAAATGCCCATCTCCTCGCATGGTTACCCTTGCCGACCGTCGTCTCTTGCATTGCAGTCGGTGCACCGTCTTCCGCCATCGCCCCATCTCTCCTTTGCCTTGTTCCCGTCTCTTACAAGCAGCTTCATACTGCCTTTAAGGGAACCCCATAAGGATATTATACCCCCCTGCCTCCCGTCCACGTCAACGCCCTTACGGAATCCAACCCTTCCAGGCTTCTTCGAGAACGGCAAGGATTGGACTGACCGGAAAGGGGTAAAGGCCGGAATCTTGCTCTTCCCAAGCCTTCACGGACTGTAAGATTTCTAGCTGTAAAGAATTTTAACACGTGAAAAATCGCACAAGATCACGATTTCTTGATTTTTGATAAGCGAGAAGAATCCTAGCAGGTGCAATAATGGCGTCAATACTGACTTTTTCTCGAGAAGCATCTCTTTTCTTGTCACCAGCCCAACGCTTGCGTTCTGCCTGATTGAGACGTAAGTCATGAAAATGTTTGTCCTTTTTCAGATGGTATACAAGTTGCATCGGTATCACTCGATGGAAAAAAAACAGGAAGGAGCCAAAACAATGGAAAAGAAAGTCCTGCTGATCGATGACGAAGCTTCGTTGAGAAGGAGCGTTTCCATAGGACTGATGCAGAAAGGGTACCAGACCGAGCCCTGCGAGAACGGCATGAAAGCCCTCCAGACCCTGGAAACGTTCAAGAAGAAGAGCATACCCCTCCAGTGCGCCATAGTGGATGTCATGCTCCCTGACATCGACGGGTTGAAGCTGCTCAAGGTGATCAAGTTCAATTACCCGCAGCTTCCCGTGATCGTCATAACCGGGCACGGCAGTGAATTCGTGGCCGAAGAGGCGAAGGCTGCCGACGCATATCTCGAGAAGCCCTTCTCCATGGATGATCTGGCTTCCGTGCTGGCCGAGATGGAAGCCCCGGCTGCAGAGGCAGTCAAGGTCGAGGCGCCCCCAAAAGAATCGGCAGCGGCGCAGGAATCCAAGAGCGCGTACGCATTGATCTCCCTCGACAGCTCAGCCGATCTCTTGAATATTTACCGCAAGCTTTACTTTCACCACCATGTCCTCTACTGCGATGCCATAAGGGGCGACTACGATCTCGCGCTTCTCTTGCAGGCAGCCACAGAGGATCAGATCAAGGAAGTGGTGGAGAAGGAGATAAAGGCCATGAAAGGCGTGGCCGAGGTCTCCCTCATGACGATGGATACGCCCACGTTCGGCGAGAACGTGATCAATCTTATGGGCTCCGTGGATGAGGCACTCGGCAGGGACAAGGGCGAGAACGTGGCAACTGCCGGCCAGACCGCAAGGACGGGCGTCTCTTCCTATGTGCTGCTGGAGGCGGAGAAGGAGAAGATGGAAGCCATCTATCCGTCCCTCTACTTCAACGATGCAGTTGTCAACTGCGACTGCACGGACGGCAGGTTCAATATCGTGCTGTTCGTGAAAGGGACGAGCTTCGGCGAGATCGACACCCTCATCAGGAACAGGTTCAAGACCATGGACGGCGTGCTCAGGATCAAGGAGTATCCCATCATCACCCTGTTCGAGAACTGACCATGGCCGCCGGATTCATCCGGCGCACCTGCATTCCCGGGGATCCGCTTCCTGCAGGATCCCCCGGGTCCTCATCCGATGAGATGCCCCCTTCGGGCGATGAGCCCCCTTGAAGGGGGCTCATCGGCGTGCATGGGGGAAGGATGGAGGCTCTTTAAGGAGAATCGGCGCGCAAAACGCGCCCTTTGAGGAGAAGTAGCGATGATGCAGACAGAAGAAACAAAGAGGGAAAGGCTGGACAGCGGGTTCTCGCACTTCAAGGTCGAACTCTGGCGATACCAGGGGGAAATGGGTGCGCTCATCCCTTTGCTCCAGTCAGCGCAAGAGACATACGGCTATATCCCCGAGTCGGCGATCGACCATATCGCCCAGATCGTGGGGATTCCCGCGGCGGAGATCTACGGTGTCATCACCTTCTATTCCCAGTTCCGCCTCAAACCCATGGGAAGGAACATCATCAAGATATGCGACGGCACAGCGTGCCACGTGAACGCATCGTCGGCGATCCTCAAAGTCATAGAGAATGAGCTGAAGATCGCCAACGACGAGACCACGGACGACGGGATGTTCACGCTCCAGAAGGTCGCGTGCCTCGGCTGCTGCTCTCTCTCGCCGGTAGTCATGATAAACGAGGAAACCCACGGAAGGCTGACGCCCAGGAAAGTGCAGCAGCTGCTCAAGGAATACCGCGAGCGCTCCCGGGAAGAAGCGGAATAAGGAGGGCGCACGATGAAGACGATAAAGGTAGGCCTCGGAACATGCGGGGTCTCGGCAGGCGGCGAGAAGACCTACGAAGCCATAAAGCACGAGGTAGAACAGAAGAACATCCAGGCCCTCGTGAAGGAGACGGGCTGCAATGGCATGTGCTACCGCGAGCCTTTGATGGAGGTGATC
This sequence comes from uncultured Syntrophaceae bacterium, assembly GCA_964476435.1. Lineage (GTDB taxonomy): Bacteria > Desulfobacterota > Syntrophorhabdia > Syntrophorhabdales > WCHB1-27 > CAVVNC01. The sequence continues at coordinate 3,829 of CAYZAF010000256.1, read as the reverse complement.
GACGAGGCGGACCATTCCTTCCTTTATGGCGAGGTCACCCCTGAAAAGGCCAAGAGGATCATGAACGAGCACGTGCTCAACGGAAGACCGGTCGACGAATGGATCGTGCGGAGCGACAGGCCTTCCGAAGACGATCTCTTTTTCAAGAAGCAGCGAAGGATCGTGCTGCGGAACTGCGGGATCATAGATCCCAATTCCCTCGAAGAATACATGGCAGCGGGCGGGTATGAGGCCATCCAGAAGGTGTTGAAAGACTACTCGCCGGAGCAGGTGATCGAGACCATTATCGCATCCGGCTTGAGAGGCAGGGGCGGCGGGGGCTTTCTCACGGGCGCCAAATGGCGCTTCTGCAGGCAGGCTCCCGGCGATCTCAAGTATATCATCTGCAACGCCGACGAGGGCGATCCCGGCGCCTTCATGGACCGGAGCACCCTCGAGGGAGACCCCCACTCCGTCCTGGAGGGAATGATGATCTGCGCTTACGCGATCGGCGCAACGGAGGGCTACATCTACGTGCGCGCCGAGTACCCTAAAGCGGTCACCAGGCTCAAGGACGCGATCAGGCAGCTTCTGGCCAAAGGGTTCCTGGGCAAGAATATCTTCGGCTCCCAGACGAGCTTTTCCATCAACACGAAAGAAGGGGCAGGAGCCTTCGTCTGCGGGGAGGAGACAGCGCTCATCGCATCCATCGAAGGCAGGAGAGGAATGCCCCGCTTCAGACCCCCCTTCCCCGCGCAGAGCGGTCTGTGGGGGAAGCCTACGAACATCAACAATGTGGAAACTTACGCCAACGTGCCCTGGATCATCATGAACGGGGCAGAGGCGTTTGCCGCCATGGGCACGGAGGGCAGCAAGGGCTCGAAGGTCTTTGCCCTTGCCGGAAGGATAAAGCGGGGAGGGCTGGCAGAGGTACCCATGGGCATCACGATCAACGAGATAGTCCATGAGATCGGCGGAGGCATAAAGGGTGACAAGCGATTCAAGGCAGTGCAGATGGGAGGGCCTTCGGGCGGATGCATCCCCGCGTCCATGGGGGACCTCCAGATCGATTACCAGCAGATCAACAAGACCGGCGCTATCATGGGCTCAGGCGGACTCGTCGTGATGGACGAGACCACCTGCATGGTCGATATGGCGAAGTTTTTCCTGAGGTTCACGCAGGACGAATCATGCGGCAAGTGCACCTTCTGCCGCATAGGAACCAAGCGGATGCTCGAGGTCCTCGAGAGGATTACGGACGGCAACGGGCACGAAGACGACGTGGCCCTGCTACAGCACCTGGCCTACCAGATCAGGAACAATACCATCTGCGGCCTCGGGCAGACTGCGCCGAACCCGGTGCTCACCACCCTCAAGTACTTCCCCGAGGAATACGAAGCCCACATCCGACACAAGAAGTGTCCGGCCCATAGCTGCCCGGCCCTTCTGACCTATTCCATAAAGGAGGAGGCGTGCAAGGGTTGCGCGGCGTGCGCGAAAGCGTGTCCTGCCGACGCAGTGAGCGGAGAAAAAAAGAAGGCCCATGTGATCGATCCTAAGCTCTGCATCAGGTGCGGCAAGTGCTTCGAGGCCTGTAAGTTTGACGCTGTGCTCAAAGACTGACCGGGAGATTCAGAGAATGACAGAACAACTGAGAATAAAGATCAATGGCAAGGAATACGAGGCTGAGGCCGGAGACACGATACTCGATGTGGTCCGCAGGTATGACATAGATACGATACCCACCCTCTGCCATGACCCCAAGCTGCCCCCCTACGGCTCATGTTACCTCTGCGTGGTCGAGGTAGAGGGTCTCGAGAAGCTTGTCCCCTCCTGTTCGAGCCCGGTCGCGCCCCGTATGGTCATCCACACGGACAACGACAGAATCAGGGAATCGAGAAGGACGGCCCTTGAGCTCCTCCTCTCCAACCATTACGCGGATTGCCTTGGCCCCTGCACGCAGACGTGCCCGGCCGGCGTTGACGTTCAGGGCTACATTGCCCTCATGTCCATGGGTCGCTTCAGAGACGCGATAAAGCTCATCAAGGAGAGGAACCCCCTGCCCCTTGTATGCGGCCGGGTCTGTGTGCGCGAGTGCGAGAGCGCCTGCCGGCGGAACCTCGTCGATGACCGGGTGGGCATCGATTACCTGAAGCGCTATGCCTCCGACGTGGAGAGAGAAAACCCTTGGATACCCGAGGTCCCGAAGAGAAACGGCAAGAAAGTAGCGATCGTTGGCGGTGGTCCGGCCGGGCTCACGTGCGCATACTTCCTCACCCTGAAGGGCTACGCCCCGACCATTTTCGAGGCCTCTGAGAAGCTTGGCGGCATGCTCCGGTACGGCATCCCCGAATACAGGCTTCCGAAAGCTTTGCTGGACCAGGAGATCGCATGGATCACGGACCGTGGGGTGGATGTGAAGACAGGGATGAGATGGGGAAAGGATTTCAGTCTCGATTCCCTGAAGAAAGAGGGGTTCGATGCGATTTTTCTCGCTATCGGCGCCCAAAAGGCAAAGACCATGGGCCTTGCTGGCGAGGAAGCGACGCAAGGCATCATCGGGGGCGCCGATTTCCTGCGCCAGATGCAGACCCGGGATGTGCCCGTCCTCTCAGGCACTGTTGTCGTCGTGGGAGGCGGAAACACCGCGATCGACGCGGCCCGCACCGCTCTCAGGATCGGCGCGAAGCAGGTATACATCCTCTACCGGAGAACCATGAAGGAGATGCCCGCCCATCAGATGGAGGTGGATGCAGCCGCCGAGGAGGGCGTCGAGATGCGCTTCCTCTCTGCTCCCCTCTCCATCATCGAGAAGAACGGCAGGATCGAGGCTTTGCGGTGCATCCGCATGGAGCTGGGCGAGCCGGACGCAAGCGGCAGGAGGAGCCCCGTGCCCATGGAAGGGTCAGAGTACGACCTTAAGTGCGATTTTGTCATCTCCGCCATAGGGCAGGATATCGACCTTCCTAAGCTCGGCAAAGAGAGCAAGCTCAAAACCACGCGGCAGCATACGATCGTGGTGGACAAGGCGTCATTTGCCACCTCGATTCCAGGCATCTTCGCCGGGGGCGACGCCACAACCGGGCCTGCGGTGGCCATCGATGCCATTGCCCATGGCCGCGCCGCGGCCCTGGCCATGGATCGATACATGACGGGCCAGACAGGCATCGGGATTACGCAGCCATTCATAAGCCGCAAAGAGGCATTCGGAGAGATACCGGAGAGCGAGTTTCTCCACGTGCCGCGGATAGAGAAAGAGCGGATGGCGGAAGCGCCCGTGGAGGAGCGGATAAAGAGCCAGGCAGAGGTGGAAAAGGGATTCACTGAGAGTCAGATGTTCCGCGAGACGGGCAGGTGCCTGGAGTGCGGCTGCGCTGCGTACTTCGATTGCGCGTTGAGAAAATACGCAACGGACTTCGGCGTCGATCTCGACAAGTTTGTCGGGGACACGAGAAAATACAGGGTAGATGCGAGCCATCCCTTCATCAGCCTCGACCCGAACAAGTGCATCAACTGCGGCCGCTGCGTGAGAACCTGCTCGGAGGTGCTGAAGATCTCAGCCCTCGGCTTCGTCTACCGGGGGTTCAAGTCCGTTGTCAAGCCGTCTATGGAGAAGCCCCTTCTCAAGACAACATGCATCTCCTGCGGCAATTGTATTTCTGCGTGCCCCACAGGAGCCATCACGGAAAAGCTGCCTTTCCGCAAGCCCGGACCGTGGGCTTTCGAGGACAAGCAATCGGTCTGCAGCTTCTGCTCCGTGGGCTGCAGCCTGAACTACCGCGTCTTCCACGATGGCCTCTTCACCGTCTCCAATGCGAACGGCACATCCCACAATAAGGGGTATCTCTGC